>CAMCTU010000022.1 GCA_945878525.1 Sphingobacterium thalpophilum | reverse complement strand
CTACCTGCTTTATTTACCCGGGTTCCATTATATTCCGGTTTTATAACTTCTCCCAAAAAAAGTAAAGGGATTCGGTAGCGCTCCGGATCATATTCGGTTAAATTACCGGGAATACGATGTCCATGATCTGCTATGATTATAAAAAGCGTGTTTTTATACCAGCTTTTTTGTTTTGCAGCATTGATATAAGCCCCCAGACATGAATCTGTGTAAAATGCAGTACTTCGGAATTTTGAATCAACGTCATCTCCCTTAAAGTGTGGTTCAGTAGGTAATTCAAATGGTTCATGGTTAGTTAAAGTGAGTATGGTTGAGAAGAAAGGTTGTTTTTCCTGATCCATATCATTAAGGTTCTTTAAAAAAACCTTTTCATCGTATGTGCCCCATTTTGAATTCATATCCTTTGCATCAAATGAATGCTTGTCAATCAGTTTTTGAAAGCCATGGCTCAGAATGTAAGATTTCATATTAAAGAATTCACTCTCCCCGCCATAATAAAAAGAGCTTGAATAAGCATTTTCGACAAATTCCTGTGAAATTGCCGGAAGCCTTTCCTGCTTATCATTTTGTTTCATTATACTTCGGATAGCCTGAGATGGGAAAGCACTTAATGTTGCAACTAGCCCCTTGTCAGTTCTTCCTGAGGATGCATAAATGTTTTCAAACAAGATCCCTTCTGAGGCCAGAACTTTAAAATTCGGACTAATGCCTTTTTCTCCGTTTAGATCTTCAACAAATCGGGCTGTGAAGCTCTCGAGTATAATCAATACAATATTTGGATGATCAGAATTTAATATTTTGGTGGTCGGTTGAGCGGGTTTTTTAAAAAGGCCGGAAACAATTTCTTTTGATTGTTTCTCGCTGAAATAGTTGTATGGATTATCATTTCCGAATTTATTGTTCAGAATGTCCTGAATTAAATTCCACTGTGTATTCACAGCAGCATGATTTAAAACTGGCTCTGCTGAAAAATAGGACATGCTTTGGTTAATGGGTGTTAGCTGCCACCCACCTCTGATCGCAAGAAATAGTGAACTTAGCGTTAAAAAACCAAAAATTAGTCTACTTACGTACGACTTCGAACGATCAGGAACTTTGTAAAGAATGACTTTTGAGCTGAGGTATAAAGCTATAATAGTGTAGGCAAATAATATGCTGAACATTAACAGTATCGGGGAGGATGAAGTTGAGGCAATTGCTTCTTTTGGAGAGTCAATGGCTATGTCAAGCGCTCTAAAATTTAGTTTTGAGCCCCATTCTCTGTACAGAGTAAGATTGCTGATGGCAATAGCTGAAAACAGTATAACAAAAAAGTGAACATAGGCTTTTGTTATTATTCTGGGAAACCTGAAAGAAGGCAAAAAAAGAAGAAAAACATAAACTAGGGCAGGGATTACAGAAACATAGCCAGCCATTGAAACATCAAGCCTTAGTGCACGCCAAAATGTGAGGATTATTTCATTAGTACCTAAGTATGAAATCTTTTCTGAATAATAAATTAGAAAAAATAGTCTTTCAAGGAAGAAGAAAATGAGCCAAAACAGAAAAAATCGACCAAAAACAACAAAGCTTTTCAACATCAGTGCAAGTTATGAAAAACACTGAATGTTAAAAAGCTTTAAACTTATTGTTAATTAAATATTAAAACAATTTTATCTTCCTCCCTGCATTTGCATTAATTGATCTAAGCTTATTTCTTCATAATCTTTGCTTGCGCTGAATGAACCTGCAGGTACCGGCCCGGAAGCAATTTCTTTAACCTTAGCTTTTACACTTAATCCATTCATGTAAGAGGTAAATTCAACAGGAAATCCATATTCTTTACCAAAGAATCGGCTTAAGGAATTAGGAGTGATCTCAACATCTTTTGTAAACCAGGCTTCAGAGTTTGAATTACTTTTCTTCTCATTCACTTCATGTTTTTGAACGTTGTATCCTGCAAGCATTTTAGTCTCGGTACCTGCCTTTACAGTTAACTCGGGCATGTTAGCTGCCATTTTTTCCTGGTCTGCCGGACTGAATATGACTGAGAATTTTTTCCCCATCATTGGAATGTTCAGCAGTAAGCGTTCATATTCCTTACTAAAATTAAGGATATTGGTACTACTATACATTGCTGATTCAGTTTTTAGACTTGATGAATCTCCCTTGAAATAAACCTTTATTTCAGTTGGAAGGCTACTGGCCATAGCCTGCATTTGCTCTGGTAGTTTCCATTCTACAGTATAGGTAACAGTACCCTCTGCTATTTTATTGCCTTGTGCAAAAACGCATGCGCCGCTTAGCAACAATGCGATATTTAAAATGATTTTTTTCATGGTTTGAAATTAATTTAACAAAGAGACAAATAATTCCGGATTTTGTTACTATCAACCGTTTAATAATTCAATTTGCCTCTTCATTTTCCGATTCCTAATTTGGTTGGAATGAAGTATATCTGTCTGATTTGTGTTTTATTCCAACTTTCTTTACATGCTCAAAATAATCCGGGCTCCAGATCTCAAGCGCTTGGATCTGCCGGTACAGCATTAGAGGATGTATGGTCTTTACAGCTAAATAGTGCTGGTATTGCAAGTATTGAAAGAGCAGTATTTGCGCTGGGATATGAACAGCATTTTCTTGATCCTGAGTTAAGCACCCAAAGTGCAATTTTGGGCTTACCCATTAAAGATTACGTTTTAGGAATAAGCTTTCAACGGTATGGTATTACTCAATATCTTGAACAAACCGCCGGAATTGCACTTTCCAGAAAATATTCAGATGCGCTCTCAATTGCGCTTTCGATGAATTATCATCAGGTTAGTATACCCTTCTATGGTTCAGGAAATACAATAAGTGTAGATGTCGGGATGCAATACAGCCTGAATGATAAGCTTCGCTTGGGAAGCGCTATTACCAATCCCGGGAGGAGTAAAATCAATGATCTTTCTGGTTCTCAAATTCCCACTGGAGTTTCTGTAGGTCTGGCATTCGACCTGAGCGATAAAGTTTTGTTTTTAAGTGATCTGACCAATATAATTGATTTCGGAATGAATCTCAGGATGGGTATTGAGTATCGAATTATAAAGTCATTTCATTTAAGGGGAGGAATAAGTGCAAATCCATTTAAGCAAACGGGCGGCTTCGGATTGAAATTCGGGAGAATTGCTGTTGATGCAGCCATTTCATCTCATCCCAGATTGGGTTATACTCCAAATTTATCCTTGAATTATGAATTCTGATTTTAAGCGAATTTGCAAAATGGTTATTTTTTGCTTGCTATTGAGCAAAATCTCTCATTCACAGGTTCAAAATGATATTGTCATGGAACAAATTATAGAATCAATGGCTCAAAACTTCTCAGAAGACCATGATTATTCTGAAATCATAGAACGTTTAAATCATTACCGCAAAACACCAATTAATATTAATGAAGCCACTAAAGAGCAATTGGAGGATTTATTCTTTATTTCACCAATTCAGCTGAATGCAATTCTTAATCACAGAGAAGCAAACGGTTTATTTGTTGATGTCCTTGAACTTCAAAGTGTAAACGGACTTGATATTCAGACCATCCGCTGGCTTCTAAATTTTATAGTTGTGTTGAGACCTGGAGATTTCAGGACGCTATCTTTTAAGAATGTTATACTCAAGTCTGAACATGATCTTATGCTAAGGTTCGGTCAGATTTTAGAGAAACAATCCGGTTTTTCTTCCTCTGATAAAAATGAAGCTGGAACATATTCAGGTTCTCCAATGAGAATGTTTGCCAGATATCGCTACAATTACTCAGATTTTTTGTTTGCTTCAGTAAATATGGAGAAGGATGCCGGTGAGCCTTTTTCATTCAAAAATGGACTCAAAGGTTTTGATTTTTACTCGGCTAACCTTTCATATCAAGGTAAAGGACAAATCAGGAAGATAATAGTCGGGGACTATGCCCTTCAGTTCGGGCAGGGTTTAAGCATGTGGGCAGGAGCAGGATTTGGAAAGGGGGCAAATCTGGGTTCAATTGCCAGAAGAGATGTTGGATTACGGCCTTATAGTTCTGTAAATGAATCCTTTTTCTTGCGGGGAATTGCAGGAACTTTCGAATGGCGGAAATTTTTAATTAGCCCATTTTATTCAGGAAGAAGAATTGATGCGGGTATTTCTGATTTTCAAATAAGCTCATTGCAGTTGAGTGGTCTTCATCGGACTAAAACAGAAATTTTTAATAAAAATGCTATTTCACAACGTGCTTATGGGGCTAATTTGCAATATAAAGATGAAGACCTAACTATCGGATTAACAGGATTTCAAACCCGCTTTAGTATCCCATTTGCCAAAGGAAATACCCTTTATCAGCAATATAATTTTATTGGATCCGCTTTGAATAATTTGAGTCTTCATTACAGTTACACATTTAAAAACGCATATCTATTTGGAGAAACTGCTCATAGTTTAAATTCTGGTTTTGCCTCCATGAACGGGTTAATCAGCAGTATAGCATCTTCTGTCTCTTTAGTGCTCTTGTATCGGAACTACGAGAGAAATTATCATTCATTTTTCAATCAGGCACTTTCAGAATCTTCAAATGCGATGAATGAAAGAGGATTTTACTCCGGATTAGCAATTAGATTTAACAAGGAATGGGAACTTTTTACTTATGCAGATTTTTTTAAATTTCCATGGTTAAAATTCAGAGTTGATGGTCCATCTACCGGTCTTGAACTTTTTGGGCAAATGACCTATACTCCAAATAAGCAATTTAAACTTTTGGGTAGATTCAGGCAGCAAAGAAAGGAAGAGAATTCGGAGGATTTGGAAGTTGGATTGGATATTGTCGATAAACAAGACCTGAGACTCGAGTTAAATTATAAGATAAGTGATGACTTTGCTATTAGAAATCGCGTAGATATTGTCCGTTATCAGAAGGGCTTATCATACCCTGAATTTGGTTTTCTTAGTATTCAGGATGTTATTTATGATTCTATGGGATCTAAGTTTTCAGGTAATATTCGATTTGCAATTTTTGAAACATCAGGGTTTAATACTAGAGTCTATGCTTTCGAGAATGATGTTTTGTATGCTTATTCTGTTCCGGCGTATCAGGGAAAAGGTATCAGATTCTATGTAAATGGCAGATATAAGCTATCCCGCAAAACTGATCTATGGATAAGATATGCTATGATCAATTATTCCAATCAGGAAACTATTGGAACCGGGGGAGATTTGATTGAGGGTAATAAGCGTTCTGATATCAGGTTACAATTGCGTTTCCAGTTTTAGGCATGTTTTTCAAAGGAGAAGTGCCCTTTGTTCGTTTTTTGATCCCGGTATTCCCTGGGATAATAGCCGGAAGATTTTTCGCCACACGATTCCTGATTGATTGGGGTTTTGAATTGTGTTCACTGGTTCTCTGTTTATTCCTTTTGTTGTTAATTGGGTACAAGCGCTATCTTTTATTTAGGTTTTCCTGGATTTTTGGCATTACAGTTCACCTTTTTCTTTTTATTCTATCCTTTTATTTAACTGCTAATATTTCCGGACAATTGGATTCGATTCGGTTCAATAATTATAAAGCTGAGCTATTAATAATTGAGATTTTGGATGAACCTAAATTAGCTAATGGCAACTTTCGATTTGAAGCTGAAGTTAGAGGGATACTTCAGAATCGAATTGTTGAAAAAAGCAGGGGGAAATTGTCAATTGTATTGGAAGCTGATTCTAAAGGGAGTTTTAAGCCTGATTATGGGAATGTTTTGTTAATTCCAGGTGTTTATAGTGCAATAGAGCCGCCTTATAATCCCGGAGAATTTGATTACAAATCATTTATGGAAAACCGACAGATTTACTTTCAGTCGTATGTTGGTGAGAATCAGTTTCATTTGTTGGCTGCCAATGGAGGAAAGTCTCTTTTTAAATTTGCTCTTTTATTGAGGAGAAGTCTCGTCAGTAAATTCAATTTTTATATTTCAGATCTCAAAGCAGCCGCTCTGGCTTCAACTTTAATTTTGGGTTACCGGGCAGAATTAAACAAAGATATAATTGAGGCCTATTCTAAAACAGGAACCATGCATGTTCTATCGGTATCAGGAATGCATGTGGGTATTATCTTTTTAGTGTTAACTGTTTTACTGAAGCCGATGGATAAAACTAATTCACTGAAAATAGTACGAATACTTGTTATTCTAACAACCGTTTGGTTTTATTCAATGATAAGTGGTTTTTCATCTCCGGTTTGCAGGGCTGCAATTATGATTAGCTTTATTGTAATTGGAAAGGCATTTAATAGAAATCAGAACTCATATAACCTGATCGCAATCTCAGCATTTTTTCTATTGTTATATAATCCATTTTATCTTTTTGATGTTGGATTTCAGCTATCCTATTTGGCGGTATGCGGACTGATTTACTTCCAGCCTAAGATCTACCAAAGCCTGTATTTTAAAAATAAGCTGGCTGATTATGCCTGGAGTTATAGCGCACTTTCTGTTGCAGCCCAACTCGCTACTTTTCCATTGAGCTTGTATTATTTTCATCAATTTCCTCTTTATTTTCTTCTGAGTAATCTTTTAATTGTATTGCCAGTTACTATTATCATGTATTCTGGAATCTTACTTCTTATGATTCCATTTGATTTAATACTCATTCCGCTTGGAAAATTTTTGAGCGGATTAATCAATTTTACGAATGAAATATTATTCCGGATTGAAAATCTACCTTTTGCAAGTCTCTCAGGATTATGGATTAATGGGTTTCAATTTTTTCTCCTTTGCTTAATGATTTTAATTCTGGTTTTTTGGTCAAAGTCCAATAGGAAAGGTAGTTTACTAGCAAGCATGCTTTTAAGCCTGATTTTGCTGATAAGTATTACCCTGAATCGTATATTGACTATTGGAAGTCAGGAATTGATTGTTTTTAGTCTCCGGAAAAACTCTGCTATCGCTTTTTCCAGTGCCGGTAAATCAATCGTTCTGGCAAATTTTGATTCTGCAGACAAGATTTTTAATTATTCCATTAAGCCGGCAATAGAAAGCCGTACTGGTTCGGATCTTCAATTGTTTCATATTGAGAATAAAATAAGAGGCCAATCCTATTGGTCTGATTCCAATTTTATGCAGTTCGGTAAGTTGAAACTGTTACGTTGGGACAAAAGTATGATTTTACCAAGTTCAGGTAGAAGATTAAAAGTTGATATTCTTATTCTCAGCCAAAATCCAATTCAAAAACTAAAGGACATTAACAATTTTATTGAGTTTAAGAAAGTTTTGATTGAAGCAAACAATTACGATTATAAAATTGAGGCATGGTTATCAGAAGCAGCTAAATTGAAGGTTTCTACCTATGTTTTGAAAAATTCACCGGCGTATATCATTAAACTTTAGGAATTTGGATTAATTTTGATTGATCCGAATCGATTGTTTATGCTGAAAATTTTCAAATGGAATCGCTAGAATATAAAACAACAGAGAGGATAGCCAGTATCATTATCAACCGTCCGGTACGGACATGATTATAATTGTTCCTTGACCTTTAGTAAAAATTGTTTAAGACGTTCTAATGAATCGATTACTTTTTGATTTTCTTTTACTTCAGTCTTATTGTTTCGCAGATAATCTTTGGCACCCTGAAGTGTAAACCCCTTTTCTTTTACCAGATTGAAAATGATTTTTAAATTTTCAACATCCTCCGTACCAAAAAGACGATTCCCTTTTTTGTTCTTTTTGGGTTTCAGAATTTCGAACTCGCGTTCATAAAAGCGAATCTGGGATGCGTTTACATCGAACATGCGGGTTAGCTCGCCCATGCTGTAGTATAATTTGCTAATATCGCGATCCTTGTATGGCATATTGAGGATTTTACTTTTGTAAAACTACTAAATTTGACTTGAAGCAAGGAAAAATTAATATGCTTTGAACCTTGCTGAATGATAAAACTCTTAAGCATATTAAATAGTGCTATTTTAAATTCTGTCAGTAAAAAACCCATATCTGTATTATATTTGCAGATTAGCTATTCAGGATGACTACCAAAGAGATAAGACAAGGTTTTTTAGATTTTTTTGCCGCAAAAGCACACCATATTGTTCCTTCAGCACCAATTGTTGTAAAGAATGATCCTACACTGATGTTTACCAATGCAGGTATGAATCAGTTTAAAGATCTTTTTCTAGGGCAGGTTGCAATCAAATACTCAAGGGTAGCCGATACACAGCGATGTTTACGTGTTTCAGGTAAACATAATGACCTTGAAGAAGTTGGCATAGATACCTATCATCATACCATGTTTGAAATGCTTGGTAACTGGAGCTTTGGTGATGCTGCTAATCCTGAAGGCGGGTACTTTAAAAAGGAGGCACTTTCCTGGAGCTGGGAATTGTTGACTGAGGTTTACAAAATTCCTAAAGACCGTTTATATGTAAGCGTTTTTGCCGGAGATGAAAAGGAAGGGCTTCCAAAAGATCAGGAAGCTTATGATATATGGAAACAATACATTTCTGAAGACAGAATCCTATTAGGAAACAAGAAGGATAATTTCTGGGAAATGGGGGAAACTGGTCCTTGCGGACCATGTTCTGAAATTCATGTGGATATGCGTCCGGATGAAGAAAGAACAAAATTGGAGGGTAGTAAACTGGTTAATCAGGATGATCCTCAGGTTATTGAAATATGGAATAATGTTTTCATGCAGTTCAATCGCCTGAAGAATGGTACTCTTGAAAAGCTTCCGGGAAGGCATGTGGATACCGGTATGGGCTTGGAACGTTTGGTTAGGGTTATTCAAAATAAAACATCCAATTATGATACGGATGTTTTCCAGCCTATGATACAATTCATTGCAGAAAAATCACGAATGCCATATCTTGGGAATTCAGTTCCGGGTGGAGAAGGCTGGGGTGAGGCTGTCGCTATGCGCGTGATGTCTGATCACATCCGGGCTATAAGTTTTTGTATTGCCGATGGTACATTGCCATCCAACAATAAAGCTGGCTACGTAGTCAGAAGGATACTTAGAAGGGCAGTAAGATATGCCTATACTTTCCTCAATCTTAAAGAACCGTTTTTAAATAAACTAGTTCCAATTTTGGCCGATCAGTTTGATGGGATATTTCCGGAGCTTAAAAAGCAACAGGATTTTGTTCAGAAGGTGGTTTTAGAAGAAGAGGTATCATTCTTAAGAACCCTGGCAACCGGCATTCAACGTTTTGAGCGCTACGAAGCCGAAAATAAGCTCATAGATGGTGAATTCGCTTTTGAACTTTATGATACGTTTGGTTTTCCGATTGACCTGACCGAACTTATGGCGCGTGAAAAGGCTTGGTCTGTTGATATGCAAGGTTTTGAGTCTGAACTTCAGAAGCAAAAAGCAAGATCAAGAGCAGCAACCGCAATTGATACCGGTGATTGGGTGATTGTCCACGAGGAGGAAGAGGTTGAATTTATTGGTTATGATGAATTGGAAACAGCATGCAAAATTCTGAGATACCGTAAAGTCTCAGCCAAAGGTAAAGATCAGTATCAACTAGTTTTAAACCGTACTCCCTTCTATGCTGAAAGTGGCGGACAGATTGGGGATACAGGGAAAATTGAAGATAGATCACGATTATTTGAGTATCAGATAACAGATACAAAAAAGGAAAACGGATTGATTGTTCATTTTATGGAAGAACTTCCTGAGGATCTTTCAGGATTGTTTTATGCTGTGGTTGATCAAGAGAAAAGAACTGCAACAGAAAACAATCATTCAGCTACTCATTTATTACAATCAGCTTTAAGACAAGTTTTAGGGGATCATGTAAATCAAAAGGGATCATTAGTCACTTCGGAATATTTGAGATTTGATTTTGCACACTTTACCAAGCTTATAGATACAGAACTACTGGAAGTTGAATCAATCGTGAACCGTAAGATCCGTGAAAATATAATCTTGAAGGAGGAACGCAATATACCCTATCAGCAAGCTATTGACTCGGGCGTGACAGCTCTTTTTGGTGAAAAATATGGTGAATATGTTCGCGTAATTACTTTTGATGATTATTTTTCCAAAGAATTATGTGGGGGTACACATGTTAAATCAAGCGGACAGATTGGTTATTTTAAGATCATTTCTGAAAGTGCAGTCGCTGCAGGCGTGAGAAGGATTGAAGCAATAACTGCTGATACCACAGAAAACTACATTAATGCTCAAAATGAACAAATTAAAGGATTAAAGGATTTACTTAAGAATCCAAATGATCTGTTAAAAACGGTTGAATCCTTAATTGAAGAAAATAATCGCCTGAAGAAGGAAATTGAAAAGACTATTATTGAGCGATCTGCGGGACTAAAACATGAACTTGTTAATAACATTAGAATAATTAATGGCGTTAATTTGATCGCTCAGCAGGTTGAACTGCCAAATACTGATGCAGTGAAAAGTCTTGCCTATGCCGTTAAAGATCTTGTTGATGATCTCTTTTTGGTTTTAGCCTGTGAAATTGATGGAAAACCAAGCCTCACGGTGATGGTATCCGAAAGCCTGATCAAAGAGCGGAATCTGAATGCGGGTAGTATTGTGCGTGAACTGGCTAAAGAAATTCAGGGCGGTGGAGGAGGTCAGCCTTTCTTTGCTACAGCAGGAGGTAAGGATAGTTCCGGACTTGTAAATGCACTTGAGAAGGCAAAAACTTTTATTAATTGAGAGTTGAGAATGGAAAGTGGAGAGTTAAACACTCTTAATCCTCCATTCTCCACTCTCAACTACGTTCAATTGCATATATTTGCATCATAAAATAATTACTATCGAAGTTTAAATGACGATAATTTCTGAAAGCTTAACCGATAAATATGAACTTGTAGTTGGGCTTGAAGTACATGTTCAGTTATCAACTGAAAGTAAGATATTTTCTTCAGACTCAGCTGGTTTCGGTGCCGGTTCCAATGAGCATATAAGTCCGGTCAGCCTTGGATTACCCGGAACTTTACCCAAATTAAATAAAAAGGTAGTTGAGTATGCAGTCAAGATGGGTTTAGCTACTAATTGTAGTATAAACTTAAGTACTCATTTCGATCGTAAAAACTATTTTTATGCTGATTTGCCCAAGGGATTTCAGACAACACAAGACAGTAAACCCATTTGCCACTCCGGATTTATTGATGTAAAAGCAAATGATCTTTCCGCTAGACGCGTTCGCATTCATCGAATTCACATGGAAGATGATGCTGGTAAAAGTATGCATGATCAAGATGAATTTGATTCAATGATTGATCTGAACAGGGCAGGTGTTCCGTTAATTGAAATAGTTTCTGAGCCCGATATACGTTCGGCTCATGAAGCTGCAGCATACTTGACTGAAATCCGAAAACTGGTTAGATACCTTGATATTTGTGATGGGAATATGGAAGAAGGCAGTATTCGTTGTGACGCAAATATTTCTGTCAGACATAGAGGGGCTTCAGAATATGGGAATAGGTGTGAAGTAAAAAACCTTAATTCTATCCGAAACCTGCAAAGGGCTATTGATCATGAATTTATACGCCAAACCGAGCTTTTAGAAAAGGGTGAGTACATTGACCAGAACACCTTGAATTTTGATGCAGAAACAGGTAATACAAGTCCTTTAAGAAGTAAAGAAATGGCGAATGATTACCGTTATTTTCCGGAACCAGACTTACAGCCATTGGTTCTTGAACAAAAATATATTGACGATGTGGCTGCCGAATTACCCGAATTACCTTCCAAAAAAATTGAACGTTACACCGCTGTATTGGGTCTCTCTGAGTATGACGCTGTTTTAATTTCATCTGAGCAGGAGATAGCCATATACTTCGATGAACTAAGTTCTAAAACTTCGCATTTTAAAGCAGCAGCTAATTGGGTAATTGGACCTTTGAGGACATATCTGCATGATAATCATAAACATATTAAAGAATTTCCATTAAAGCCAGAGCAGCTTGCAGATCTTATAAGTTTGATTGATACAGGCAAACTTAACTATTCGGTTGCAGCATATCAGGTTTTTCCGGAAATGATTAAAAATCCCGGATTAACAGCCGAAGAGATGGCTACTTCCATGCAATTATTGATTGATACGGCAGGGGATGAGTTAAGTTCATTGATCGAAGAGATACTGAACAGTTACCCGGACAAGGTCAAAGAATACCAAAATGGCAAAAAAGGCGTTCTTGGATTGTTTATGGGGGATCTTATGAAAAAGACAAAAGGGAAGATCAATCCGCAGGTTGCCAGTAAGTTAGTTATTGATAAATTAGAAAGTAAAGCATGAAAAAAGTTTTTGGTTTAGCCATTTTGGTTATGAGCATTTTTGCCATTTCCTGCAAAAATAGTAATGAGTTGAGCATTTCAGGGAAGTTGGAAAATGCCGGAGAAATTAAAAAAGTATTGCTGTATGAAACCGATCAGCTTGTGGACTCTGCTTTTTTGAATGAAAACAGTGAATTCAAGTTTCGTCGCGTGACTGAGGAGCCGGATTTTTACACTCTGGTAGTTGGAGAGAAGAATTTTTTGGTAGTGGGAAAGAATGGGGATGAATTAAAATTTAAGACAGACTATGCTGATTCCACCAATAATTATGAGATTAAGGGTTCAGAAGATTCAGAGAAAATCAGGGAGTTTAATCAGATTGGAAATGATTTCAGCAAACTTTATAAAAAGATACAGGATGATTATTCCAGAATGGTTGAAGCGAATCCGGCAGCAAAGGATTCAATCTATAATGTACTTATGCCGCAGTTTCAGTCCACTATGGATAAATTCTCTGAAACTTCTTTAAAGTTTGCAAAGGAAAATAAGAATAATCTTGCAGGCTTTTTTGCTGCAAGTTCTCTGGATCAAAGCCGATATGAAACAGAGCTAATTGCATTTGCAGAAGAAATAAGATCAGTATTTCCAAAAAATAAAGCTGTTCAATCATTTGTATCTAAAATGGCAGAAGTTAAATCGGTTTCTGTGGGTCAGATGGCACCTGAATTTGAATTAAATAATACCGAAGGTAAATTAGTTAAACTATCAGATTTTAAAGGTAAATATGTTCTTCTGGATTTTTGGGCTTCATGGTGTGCGCCTTGTCGGGAAGAAAATCCAAATATTCTAAAACAGTTTGAATCATTTAAAGACAAAGGTTTCACTGTCCTTGGGGTTTCGCTTGATGAGGAAAAATCTGATTGGCTGAAAGCAATCAAGGATGATCGTTTGAATTGGTCACAAGTTTCAGAATTAAAGCGCTGGGATGGAAAAGTGACCATACAGTATAAAGTTGAAGGAATTCCTGCTTCATTTCTTCTTGATCCTAAAGGTAAGATTCTTGCCAAGAATTTAAGGGGTGTAGAATTGCAGAACTTTCTTCAGAAAGTGTTAAATTGAGCTTAAGAAATTGTCAATTTATAAAAAATATTTACAATTAATTAATGCAGGCTTAACGATTTAATGTAATTGGGAGTTTATTTTTAACTAAAATATATGTCTATGAGTACTGCTAAACATAAAATCCTGATTGTAGATGATGAGTCGGATATCCGAGAGTTAATTGAGTATAATCTCAAGAAAGAAGGTTATCAGGTATTTACTGCCTCAAATGGACAGGAAGGTGTTGCTGAGGCTAAAAGAGTATTACCGGATCTGATTATTTTGGATATCATGATGCCAAAAATGGATGGCATCGAAGCTTGTCGTATTCTCAGAACGATGAATGATTTTAAAAATACATTCATGGTGTTTCTTACTGCTCGAAGCGAGGAGTACTCAGAGATTGCCGGATTCAATGTTGGTGCTGATGACTATATAGCAAAGCCAATTAAACCAAGAGCTTTAACAAGCCGTATCAATGCTATTTTAAGAAGGAATGTTCAATCAGATATTGAGATTGAAAACAAACTTGAAATTGGTGATTTAGTTATTGACCGTGAAGCATTTCTGGTATACCAAAGAGGTGAAAAGGTTGTACTTGCCAAAAAGGAATTTGAATTATTATACCTTCTTGCATCCAAGCCTGGTAAGGTTTTTACCCGAGAGGTGATTCTTAAAAATATCTGGGAAGATTCTGTTGTAGTAACCAATCGTACCATTGATGTTCACATACGAAAGCTCAGGGAAAAGCTTGGAGATAAATATGTGAGTACCGTAAAAGGAGTAGGCTATAAATTTGAATTAAAATAAGCCCCTAGAAAGCTGAAAGCTAAAAGCTGAAAGAGTTGTTGTTAACTCTTTAAATTTTGCGATTAGCTTTAGACTTTAAGCTTTCAACTTTAAGCTTAAAATTCGCTCCCCAAAATTAATATCCTATTTTTGTGGTCTAATATTGCATGAGTGAAATTTCCCAAATTTGATGATCTAATACTTTTTGAGAATAACAATCTGATCCTTGTTAACAAACCGGCTTTCTTAAGTTCACTGGACGACAGGGAAGGCGGGGAAATGAATCTGCTCAGAATGGCTAAGCAGTATTCTGATGATGCACAAATTTGTCATCGTCTTGATCGTGAGACATCAGGAGTTTTGATCATAGCAAAAAATCCGGAAACCTATCGTTTTGTATCCATGCAGTTTGAACACAGGAAAGTAAACAAAGTGTATCACGCAGTTATTAACGGTACTCATTTATTCGAGGAATTGCATGTTGATCTCCCTATTTTAAACCTAGGAACAAAAAATGTGGCAATTAATCGTCAGGAAGGAAAACCTGCAGAAACTATCTTTAATTCTCTGAAGTATTATAAACATTATACTTTGGTGGAATGCCGCCCAATTACTGGCAGAATGCACCAGATACGTATTCATCTTGCCTCACAGCGTGCAAATATTGCCGGCGACGAGATGTATGGAGGGAAACCAGTCTATTTATCTGAAATTAAGCGTGCTTACCGCTTGAGTAAAGATCAGGAAGAGCTTCCCGTAATGAAGCGCTTTGCCTTGCATGCAAGAAGGATTACTTTTAAAATTGATGAAAATACAGAGAGAACCTTTGAGGCGCCATATCCAAAAGATTTTGCAACACTGATTAAACTTTTGGATAAGTTCGACGCTTAATTCTTCAAAGAAATAGCTTCATAAAATGAGGCAACAGCTTCCCATTCCGGATCATCTTCAAAGGAAATAGAATCTACGCGACTGTTTTCATCTTTAAATTTCTTTAAAATATCACCTGCCTTCAATCTGTCCTTTGGAGCAATGTATAACAGAATATCACGATAGCCCGGCATTGTAGTAGTCCCCAAATAACAATATGTTCCAATTTCTCTGCTTAATCCTGAAATGATATCAGTTTGTAGCTTATTGAATATTTCAATTTCCTTTTCAAGTGGCTGGCCATCTTTGTTTTTTTCTAGGGTATTTACCGTGATAAAGAGTGACAGGGAAAAGCTTGTTTTTTCCTTGAAACCAATGTATCGATTGTTGATTAAAGCGACACAAGGTTTTCCTTCTGCCTCAAACTTCAGAGTGGTGAAATTTTGCTCAGGAACCAGTTTTTGGTTTATTTCTAAACGAGTATCCCTTGTTTTGTTTTGAGAACAAGACATCAATGGAAAAAGGCAAAATAAAAAGAAATAGTATTTCTGCATAATATCATGGAGTTCTTAGATTCGTATCAGTCCCTGCTCGACCCAATACCCTGTCATTCCGTGCTTCCTCCCCTGTCATTCCGTGCTTCCTCCCCTGTCAGTCCGGGCTCGACCCGGACCTTTGTCAGCCCGGGCTTGACCCGGGCTAGTAACCCAATATCTTCAACACCTGTTTACTGTTTTGTTCTTCGCCAAACACTTCAAAATTAAAGGTTTCGTCGCGGTTACGTCTGATAATTACATGTTTTGGTGAAGGAAGCAGGCAATGGTGAATACCTCCATAACCACTAAGAACCTCTTGATAAGCACCGGTATGAAAAAATCCTATGTATTGTACTTTTCTGGTTTTAGGCATAAATACGTTATTCATGTGAGCTTCCTGACTGTAATAGTCTTGTCCGTCGCAGGTTATTCCGCCCAAGTTAACACGTTCGTATTCAGAATCCCAATTGTTAATTGGTGTAAGTATATATTTCTGATTCATTGCCCATACATCAGGTAAATTGGTTATGAAAGAACCATCAAGCATCAGCCATTTTTCACGATCATTTTGTTGTTTTCTGCCTAAAACTTTATAAAGAATTCCTGAAGCTTCGGCAACAGTATACTTACCAAATTCAGTGATGATATCAGGCTCAATTACATCATATTCTGCACAAATTTCTTTGATTCTTTTAACAATCTCATTGACCATATATTCATAGTCGAAATCAAATGCCAGAGAATCCTTGAATGGCATACCTCCACCGATATCGAGCGTATCCAGATCAGGATTTATTTTCTTGAACTTACAATAAAGTATAGTGTATTTTTCGAGTTCATTCCAATAATATGGGGTATCAGATATTCCTGAATTAATAAAGAAATGCAGCAATTTTACTTTAAAATTGGGGTTGGGATCAATTTTATGATTGTAAAAATCAATAATATCTTCCATTCTGATGCCTAATCTAGAGGTATAGAATTGCGAATCAGGCTGTTCCTCTGCAGCTATACGCATCCCAATGCTACATGGAATATCCAGTTCATCATCGTAAATATTGAATTCTTCTTTATTATCTAAAACCGGGATAATATTTTTAAATCCATCATGCAGCATGTCAATGATATACTGTTTGTACTGGAAGGTTTTGAACCCATTGCAAATCACCGTGATATCTTTGTTCAATGCGCCTTTCTTTTCCAGGGCATCTATCATTGGCATATCAAATGCAGAGGACGTTTCCAGGTGAATATCGTTTCTTAAAGCCTCCTCAACAATATGTCTGAAGTGTGAGCTTTTGGTACAATAACAATATTTATAGCCACCACGATAATTGTTTTTTACTATGGCTGCCTGAAACAACAGTTTTGCCTGCTGTATTTTTTTACTTATTATTGGAAGGTAGGTAAACCTTAGTGGGGAACCATAGGTTTCAATCATTTCCATTAAGTTAAGATCATGGAAATAAAGTTCATCATCAATGATATCAAAACCATCCTGAGGGAAGCCCACGCTTAAATCAAGAAACTCCGCGTAACTCTGCATTTTTTTATAATTTTGGCAAAGATATAAAAAGCATATAGCATAGAACATAGTACGACAATTTTAAAAAAATACCATGTTTAAAGCCACAGAAATTAAATGCGTGAATTAAGAATAATTGAAGTAAAGTCGGAATTGGGTGCCGGAACACGCGGTTCAAGTTTAGGTATTGATGCAATTAAAATAGCTGCGCTCGACTTTGGCAGCAGGTATTTTAAAAAGTATAAGACTGTTGAGATTCCAAATGAGAATCATCTTTTGCTTGAAACAGCGGGTAATCAACATGCTAAAAGAATATCCGGCGTGCTGACAATGGTAGAACGTATTTCTGAGGAGGTTGCCAGAACACTAAAAAACAAGGAGTTTCCGATTATTTTGTCGGGTGATCACAGTTGTTCTGCAGGAAGTATTTCAGGTATCCGGAAAGCATTTCCGAAAAGCAGGCTTGGCGTGATATGGATTGATGCGCATTCTGATATACACTCTCCTTATACAACACCTTCAGGAAATTTACATGGAATGCCCCTGGCAATAGTTTTGGATGAAGATAATTTAGAGTCAAAAATTAATGTGCTGGATCAGGAGACAGTCAATTATTGGTATCAATTAAAGAACGTTGCCAATATTGCACCCAAAATAAAATATAGCGACCTGGTTTATATTGCCATGCGTGATTCTGAGCTGCCTGAACAAGATTTACTAAAGAAGCATAAAGTTAAAAATTTTCCTCCTGCTGAAGTCAGGAAAAGAGGGGTGGAGCGTGTTGCTCTGGATACATTGAAATATCTGCAAAACTGTGATTTGATTTATATCTCCTTCGATGTGGATGCACTGGATTCTGCCATATCCAAAGGAACAGGAACACCTGTGCCAAATGGAATTACCGAAAGGGAAGCAGGCAATTTGCTTGCCCGTTTAATGTACAGTGAAAAAGTTTGTGCTTTTGAGATGGTGGAGGTAAATCCTACACTGGACCGTGAAAACCTAATGGCTGAAAATGCTTTTGAGATTTTACTGCGGGCAACAAACGCTTTAAGAAACGATTAAATTTTTAGGGTATTCACCCATAGCACATGACAATAGAACATATCATAACTGAGCATATTCAAAGGGCCGCTTCAGAACTTTATCAAATTGAAATCGGAATAGATAGCATCGTCATTCAGGAAACCAGAAAGGAGTTTGAAGGTCAGGTTACAGTGGTAACTTTTCCTTTTACAAGAATTTCAAAAAAAACGCCTGAACAAACCGGTATTGAGTTGGGTGAATATCTCAGGAAGCATATCACTGAAGTAACTGAGTTTAATGTGATCAAAGGTTTTCTGAATCTTTCAATTGCAGACTCTTATTGGATTGATCAGTTACTTAACAATGTTTTAAATCAGGGGTTCGGACAGTTTCCATCAAACGGAAAAAGGCTTATGGTGGAGTATTCTTCCCCAAATACCAATAAACCATTGCACCTTGGGCATGTTCGTAATAATTTACTGGGATATTCTGTAGCAGCGATTCTATCAGCAAATGGCTATCAGGTTATCAAGGTAAATCTGGTTAACGACCGGGGTATTCATATTTGTAAGTCGATGCTGGCCTGGCAATTATTTGGTAAGGGAGAAACTCCGGAAAGCAGCGGGTTAAAAGGCGACCATTTGGTTGGTAAATATTATGTGATTTTTGATCAGGAATATAAAAGGCAGATTGCCGAATTGGTTCAGGGAGGTGAGACAGAAGAGAATGCCAAAAAGAACGCTCCTGCAATCAAACAGGCACAAGAAATGCTTTTGAAATGGGAAGCAGGTGATCCTAATGTTAAGGCATTATGGTCAATAATGAATTCATGGGTTTATGCGGGTTTTGAACAAACCTATACTATGCTTGGTGTTGACTTTGCAAAGTATTATTATGAGTCTGACACGTATTTGCTTGGAAAAGATATCATTGATGAAGGCCTTGAGAAAGGTGTGTTTTTCAAAAAGGAGGATGGTTCTGTCTGGATAGATCTTACAGCAGATGGATTGGATCAGAAACTTGTTCTTCGTGCGGATGGAACTTCAGTGTATATGACACAAGACCTTGGAACTGCCCAGTTAAAATATGATGATTTTAAAGTTGATAAGTCAATTTATGTTGTTGGAAATGAACAGGATTATCATTTTAAAGTCTTGTTTCTTATTCTCCAAAAATTAGGGAAGTCATGGGCAGAAGGATTATATCATTTATCTTATGGAATGGTTGATTTACCTTCCGGTAAAATGAAATCAAGGGAAGGTACTGTAGTGGATGCGGATGAATTAATGGATGATATGATTCGTACTGCACAGGAACGTACAGAGGAATTGGGAAAGGTTGATGGATTTTCTGCTGATGAGAAAGCAGATCTTTACAATATGATTGGCTTAGGTGCGCTTAAATTTTTCTTATTAAAAGTTGAACCTAAGAAGAGACTTTTGTTTGATCCTAATGAGTCTATTGATTTCCAAGGCCATACAGGGCCATTTATTCAGTATACGCATGCCAGAATCTGTTCAGTTTTGGCAAAAGCCGATTATAACTCAAAGCTTACACTTAGTCATTCACCGGATCTTACAATACTTGAAAAAGAATTAATAGTTAACCTTAGCAAATACCCCGGATTTATCGCTGCCGCAGCCAAAGAATACAGTCCGGCTCATATTGCCAATTACATTTTTGAGCTGGCAAAACTTTTCAATAAGTTTTATCATGAAGAGAGCATACTTAAGGCTGAAGATTTGAATGTCAAAAATTTCAGACTTGATCTAGCAGCTGCAACAGCATCTGTTATAAATAAAGGAATGGCTTTACTAGGAATTCGAGTACCTGAAAGGATGTAAGTAATTGAGAGTTGAGAATGGAGAGTTGAATTACCGTCATTTCGAACACGCGGGTAGTAATATCCCATTTTCAATAATTGAGACGCGTGGAGAAATCTGTTTAGATCTTCAGGGTCTAAAACTCTTAGATAATCACAACAACATTATTTTGAAACAGATTCCTCCGTCTTCATACCTCATACCTCAGACCTCAATCCTCAGTCCTCATGTTTATCAATTTACCTTTTGAATTTACCCGAAACCTCCGGTTCTTTTGAGCCATTTGAGTAGACATAAAATCCATTTCCTGATTTCATTCCTAATTGACCGGCACTCACCATTTTAACCAGAAGTGGACAGGCAGCATATTTTGGGTTCCCAAAACCCTGGTATAATACGTTCATAATTGCCAGACAAACATCTAATCCTATGAAATCTGCGAGTTGAAGCGGTCCCATCGGATGCGCCATGCCAAGTTTCATAACAGTATCTATCTCCCTGACTCCCGCAACTCCTTCATACAGAGTAAAGATAGCCTCATTAATCATTGGCATTAAAATTCGGTTTGCAACAAATCCTGGAGAATCATTTACCTCAACGGGTATTTTATCGAGTTTCAGCGAAAGATCCATGATACTTTTAGTAACCTCATCCGATGTAGCGTATCCTCTGATTACCTCAACCAGTTTTATTACAGGTACCGGATTCATAAAGTGCATGCCAATTACTTTTTCCGGTCTTTTAGTTACAGAAGCTATGCTGGTAATAGAAATAGAGGATGTGTTTGATGCGAGAATGGCTTCAGTTTTGCAATAAAGATCTAAATCTTTGAAAATTTGAAGTTTAATGCCTTGATTTTCTGTTGCAGCTTCAATGATCAGATCTGAATCATGTACTGCAAGAGCAAGATCAGTAAAGGTCTTGATATTCCCAATCGCCTTGATTTTCATTTCTTCTGTAATCAGTTGTTTGAAAATTTGGCGGTCAAGATTCTTATGAATGGTTTCTATTCCCTTTTTTAAACTTTCTTCAGAAATATCTACCAGCTTGACTTTATAGCCCGATAAAGCAAAAGTATGGGCTATCCCATTTCCCATAGTTCCCGATCCGATAACTGAAATTATTTGCATCTTGCTAATTTTTACGGGTAGAGAATATGATAAAATTTTTTATTCAAATTTAGGAATGATTTTCTCATATTTTGAGCTGTATGTTGTAAATGTCATCAAGCTAAATTAAAAAGCCTCGATTTTTGGAGATTAAACAGATATTTTGAAGTGAAAAGGTACGCTATGAGATCACTACTTTTTTTTATTTTTAAATAGCGCTCATATTTTTCATTTGATTAGCCTTAAATCAGTTATTGAATATCATTGTGCAACAATTTTTTTACCATAAAGTTACAGATGACTCATTGTGCAACAATTTTGTTACTATAAAGTTACAGATAAAATACATAAACATTGTAACAGAAAACTTATTATTGCCGCCTTATTCCGTTTTTACGGATCAAAACCAATTATCTAATTTAAACAATATTGAAAATGAAAAGAAAATTACTAGCTTTCTTGTTTTTGTGTTTACTTGCTGTAACAAGCGCATTGGCACAAAATAAGACAATTACTGGTAAAGTTATCGGAGCCGATGATGGTCTCCCTTTACCAGGAGTTTCAGTTCGTGTGAAAGGTGGTACAGCAGGTACTACTTCTGGCGGAGACGGAACTTTTTCCCTTAGTGTTCCAGCTGATGCAAAGGTTTTAATTTTTACCTACATCAGTTATGTGACACAAGAAATTACACTTGGAAATTCATCAAGTGTCAATGTTCGTTTGGTTTCTGATTCTCAGATGATCGCCGAAGTAGTAGTAACCGGTTACGGTGTGGCACAAAAACGTGATCTTGGATCTGCGAGTGCCCGTGTTACAGGTAAACAATTTGAGAACTTGCCAATCCAGAGTTTTGACCGTGCATTGCAAGGTCGTGCTGCCGGTGTACAGGTAACCTCTCAAAGTGGTCAGCCGGGTGGTGCAATCAACGTAAGAGTTCGTGGTGTTGGTTCGATCAACGCAGGTAATGAGCCGCTTTACATTGTTGATGGTGTTCAGGTGAAAACCGGAGCAATTTCCGGACAATCATCTTCTAACACATTGGCATCTATCAATCCAAATGATATCGAATCCCTTGAGGTTTTGAAAGACGCAGCTTCTGCTTCTATCTATGGAGCAGCTGCAGCTAATGGTGTTGTATTGATTACTACCAAAAAAGGAAAAAGCGGTGCTACTGTAACTAACTTTTCTGCTCAGGAGGGTGTTATGCAAAACATTGCCCGTTATGATGTGAGTAATGCACAGCAGTATGCGCAATTAATGGTTCCGGCAGCTGTTAATTCAGGTCAGACCCAAGCGGCTGCAGTAGCGTTTTTTGGTGATCCGAATAATGCTAGTGCTCCAAGCACTAATTGGTTCGATGCTATCGCACGCGAAGGAAAATCAAGAATTTATGATTTATCGTTCTCTGGTGGTGATGCCAAAACAACTTTCTTTATTGCGGGTTCTTATACCGATCAGGATGCTCAGGCTATTCAAGCGTATTACAGAAGAGGTACGGTTAGAGCCAATCTTGGACACAAGGTTAACGATAAACTAAATATCAATTCCAATATTTCAATGACAGCGTCTAGAGTATTTGGTTCAATTGCTGACGGTGCCTTTGTAAACAGTCCGTTTTATTATCCTTTTACCTTACGTCCTGATGTGCCAATTTATCAGCCTGACGGATCTTATACCCAAGGAGCTGCATTAAAGGCAGGTTTCGCTTATAACATCGTTCAAGGTGCATATGATGAAGTCAGGACAGGTAATGCTTTACAGACTGTAAGTAATTTTTCTGCGACGTATAAAGTTACTCCTTCCCTTTCAGTTACCGGATTTGCAGGTATTGATTTTGTAGATACACGTGATGATAACCAACGTCCTGCTACTATTCCTGCATTTGCTGGTAATGGTGGTACTTCTTCGGTTGTTAACACTCGTAATCTTGATTTTAACTCAAACGTAACAGCTAACTGGAATAAAAGTTTTGGAAATCACAACTGGGGTGCATTAGCAGGTGGTGAATTAAAGGAGCAGAATGTGGAGAGTGCCTCAGCTACAGGTTCCGGATTCCCTAATCCTTTTTTCAGAAGTTTACAGAATGGAACTCCACTTACCATAGCAGGATTTTTCACAGGATATAAAAAAGCAGGTTTATTCTCTAAGATTAACTATGACTACAAAGAAAAATACTATTTATCAGGTACTTTGAGATATGATGGTAGCTCACGTTTTGGTCTTGAAAAACAATACGGACTATTTGGTGGTGTAAATGCTACCTGGAGAATCTCCGGTGAAGATTTTCTTGCCGACAATAAAACTATCTCTGATTTGAAACTTCGTGCAAGTTATGGAGTGGTTGGTAATGATCAAATTGCAGATTTTGCATCTCGTGCATTGTTTGGTGCCGGTGGTGCTTATCTTGGTGCTAACGGTATCCGTCCTTCACAATTGGGTAATGCAAATTTATCATGGGAACAGGCCGCTACAACCAATATTGGTGTAGATTATGGATTGTTTGGTAATCGTATCACCGGTAGTATTGATGTTTACCGTAGAGTGAACTCTGATCTATTATTGAGTCGTCCTTTGGTTTCTGATTCAGGATTTGGATCAATTAGTGAAAACCTCGGAAAGGTTCAAAATGAGGGTATCGAGTTTAGTTTGAACACCACAAACCTGGATACTAAATCAGGAATTCGTTGGAATACAGATTTTAATATTTCATTCCAAAGAAATAAAATTCTGGAATTATTACCTGGAACTCAGCGCATAGGCGATTCATTTTTTGTCGGACAGCCAATTGATGTAATTTATACATATGGATGGGCTGGTGTTAACCCTGCAGACGGAAGACCAATGTGGTATGATGGAAAGGGAAACTACACCTACAATCTGATAGGTGCCACAGATCAAAATGTTCAGGGAACCAGATATCCTAAATTCTTTGGAGGATTGAACAACACGGTTTCTTATAAAAATTTGAGTCTTGATTTCCTTTTCCAATATCAGTATGGAAATAAATCTTTTGTTTCTATTTTCCAGACTATTTGGAATTCAGGATTTTCTGATGATAATCAACTTGCTTCTCAGTTAACTGAACAATGGACCACTCCTGGTCAAATAACAGCAGTACCAAGGGTATTACGTCAATTACCTCATCCTAACAATGCTGGTGGTTTATCTAATCAACTTAATACGGGTTCTACCAGGTATTTGTATGATGCATCTTATATTCGCTTAAAGAATTTAACGCTTGCATACAATCTGCCTGCCAAGATAGCTTCTAAAGTTAAGTTGCGTAGTATCCGTGTATTTGCTACAGGAGTAAATGTTTTGACATTCACTGATTATCCTGGTTTAGATCCGGAGGTTCCAATTGGACTTAACGAAATTGGAAATAATCCACAGGCCAGAACTTACACTGGTGGACTTCAAATAGGTTTGTAATTTATAATTTGAAAATTATGTATAAGAAAATATTAGCTGTATCTATTCTGAGTCTGGTTTTAGCCGGAACCTCATGTAAAGATGCACTCGACGTGCAGCCTAAACAATCAATTGACGCTAGCACCGCATTAGTCGATTTTACTAGTGTTAATGCCATATCTATATCGCTTTATTCAAGAGCTCAATCCTTCAATTACTTAGGACAGCGTATGCTCATTGCTCCTGAGGTTTTAGCGGATAACTATACTATCACTGCCAATTCTGGTGGTAGATATGTTGGTGAACGTGTAAATGCACCGGGTTCACACTTGGATTTATGGAATACCCTTTACCCTGCAATTAATGAGGCCAACTTCATTATTAAAAATGTGGACCGTGTAACTGCTGCCCAGGCAGATAAAGACGCACTTAAAGGCCAGGCATTGTTTATGAGAGCCATGTTTAATTACGATATGGTTCGTATTTATGGCTATGAGCCAGGTTTCGCTGTAAACGGTTTTGAAGAAGGTATAGTTTTACGTACAGAGCCTACTGATGACGTTAGTAAGGCAGATTTCAAGCCGCGTGCTTCAGTGTCTGCGGTATACGCCAGCCTTGAAACTGATCTTAAGCAAGCTGCGGGTTTATTGCCTAATGCTGTAGGAAGCGCAGGTGTTTTTAGAGCAAGTAAAGGTGCTGCTTTTGCTTTATTAGCAAGGGTTTACCTTAACCAAAGAAAATGGGCTGATGCAGAACAAGCAGCATCTGATGCGATCACCAACAAGCAAAGTGCTACCACCTTAGCAACTGCAGCAAACTATGTTGCTTCTTTTGCCTCAGTTCCTAACCGTGAGTCTATGTTCGAAATTGATTATCGTACAGAGCAATTTTCAACGGTAGACGGTATTAATAATTCAATGAATTCTTTAACTCAGAAAACGGTAGGTGGTATATTTGCAGTAAGAGCTACAACAGAATTATTAAATTCATTCGAAGCCGGAGATGTCAGAAGAACTGCTTTTGAAACTACCATTGATAATGGTGTTCCGGTTTTTTATAGTTTAAAATTCCCTGCTCACAAGGGTAATTTCTTCAATAATATCCCTGTTATACGTCTTTCTGAAGTTTATCTGATTCGTGCTGAAGCTCGTGCTGAACAGAATAAAACTGCTTTGGCTCAAGCCGATATAACACTTTTAAGAACTAACAGAGGATTAGCAGCTGTTCCTGCCGCTACAACAGGTACTGCTTTAATTGATTTAATTTTTAATGAGCGTAGAGTTGAGTTGAATCTTGAAGGTCATCGTTTCTTTGACTTTAAAAGAAGGGGTTTAAATATTCCAAAGCCTGCTGGTATACCAACTTTATTGTATACAGACTTTAAAGTATTAGCGGCACTTCCGCAAGCTCAGGTAAATTTAAATCCACTTATTAAACAAAATCCAGGTTACTAAACATAAAAATCATGAAGTATATAAAATATTTATTTCTTTTTGTAGTGATTACAAGTGTTTCAGCTTGTTTTCCTGAAAATGATAAAGCATTTGATGGCCCTACAGTATTGGAATTTAAACCTATTGCTAAAACAGTAAGAACAACTGCAGCGGCAGGATCTGCAGATGCACTTATTCAACTGGTTGGACCACAGCTGGGTTCTAATTTGACTCTTGCATTTAATATTAGTCCGGCAAGCACTGCCATTGCAGGTACACACTATACTGTTCCGGCTAGTGGCTCTGTTAATTTAGCAGCTAACAGTAGTTCTGTAACTCTTCCTATTACCTTAATTCCGGGTAGTGTTACAGCTACTGCAGGAGTTAGATTGATAATCAATTTGGATCAGGCGGCTGGTGGTATTCAGCCAAACCCTAATTTCAGAACCTACACACTTACTATTACACCGTAAATAGTACATGTTGTAAAAAAAAATGGTCAGTAATTTATTGCTGACCATTTTTTTTGTTAAAAGATTTGCTTAAAAGTCTAAATCAGCAGCAAATTTGCGAATGCTTTCGCTGTTTAGCTGATCGAAATGAGGTACACGAATAAAATCACATTTTGAGTAGTTAAAAATTACTTTCTCAGAGCTTAGGTCCTGATCTCCGCAAAATACAATTCTATTGATTTTAATTTTTCTCGTTTTCAGTAATTCAACGGATAAAAGTGTATGGTTGATACTTCCCAGGTAATTTTTTGAAACCAGTATTACTTCTGCATCCAGTTTTTTTATCAGGTCAATAATTAAAAAGTGCTCATTTAGGGGTACCATTAAGCCACCGGCACCTTCTATAATTAATAGATTATTAGTTTCTGGAAGTACAATTTGATCAGGATCAATCTTTATTCCATCTATTGCAGCCGATTTATGTGGAGAAAAGGGCTGTGTAAGGCGATAGGCCTCAGGGTGGAATATTGTTGTTTTGTTTGAAACCAGACTTCTGACATGGGTTGTATCGCTGTTTTCAAGGTCGCCTGACTGGATTGGTTTCCAATAATCGGATTTCAGCTTTTCCACTAGAACTGCAGAAACAATTGTTTTACCTATTCCGGTTCCTATGCCGGTAACGAAAATCGGACGTTTGATCATACTACTCGGTTTAAAAGTTCACAAAGATTTTTAATTTCATCTGTTGAATTATGGTTGTGAAGGCAGATGCGCAGACGTTCAGACCCTTCGGCAACACTCGGACTCAGTATAGCTCTGATATCAAATCCGCTTTTTTGTAAGAGTTGAGCGGCTTCTCTTGCTTTGTCGTTACCAGGTATTACAATAATTTGAATTGCTGAACGGCTTTGTAGAAGTTTAAGGCCTGGACTGATATTTTCTGTGAAATAATCAATCCGTTCACGAATCTCTGATTGATGAT
>CAMCTU010000021.1 GCA_945878525.1 Sphingobacterium thalpophilum | reverse complement strand
TAGTCATTACAGCCTTCTGCATATCTTGAACAGATACCCATTCCTGCCTTCCATGAAAAGCATGTTCGCCTGCAAATATATTCGGACAAGGTAGTCCCATAAAGGATAGCCTTGAACCGTCTGTTCCTCCTCTGATGCTTTTTACTTTTGCCTTTAACCCACTCCTTTCAATGGCTTCTATTCCTGCCTGCACTATTGCCGGATGTTGATCCAGTACAGATTTCATATTCCGGTACTGTTCTTCCACCAAAAATTCATATCCTGAAACGGGATAAGCACTCAATATCTTGACTACAATTTCTTCCAGTATCTGCTCATGTTTTTTTAAAACTTCTGTATCAAAATCACGGATTATAAATTCAATAGTTGCCTGTTCAACCGTGCCATTTATGGTGACAGGATGTATGAATCCATCTAAACCCGAGGTGCTTTCCGGGGACAAATAGTTTCTTGGTAATGCCGAAACAATTTCCGAGGCTATTTTGAGGGCGCTTTCCATTTTATTTTTTGCAAATCCCGGATGAGCACTTACTCCCTCAATAATTACCTTGACACTATCTGCAGAGAAAGTCTCATTCTCTATAGAACCGGCAGTTTCACCATCGATGGTATATCCGAAATCTGCACCTAATTTTTTAAGATCTACTTTATCTACTCCCCTTCCAATTTCTTCATCCGGAGTGAATAAAATTTTAATTTCACCATGCTTGAAGTCTGGATTTGAGATCAGAAAATTAGCTGCATCCATAATTTCCGCTATTCCTGCTTTGTTATCAGCACCTAGTAAGGTGGTTCCACTTGCTGTAATAATATCATTTCCAATCTGATCTTTAAGATCAGGGTGTTCTTTCATTTTGATAATCTGATTTCGGTCATCCGGAAGAATTATATCCAAACCCTGATAATTTTCATGAAGGATAGCCTTTACATTTTCGCCACTACAATCCGGAGAAGTATCCATATGTGAGCAAAAGCAAATGACGGGTACTTTTTTATTCGTATTTGCAGGAATAGTCGCATAAACATATCCAAAGTGATCTAATTGAGCATCTTGCAATCCCATCTCCTTCAGTTCACTTACCAATAGTACTCCCAGTTTTTTTTGCTTTTCTGTAGAAGGAAAACTGGTGGATGCCGGGTCAGATTGCGTATCAATTGCAGTGTATCTTAAAAATCGTTCTTTAACAGTAAAGCTTATATCTTCGTTTAAATTCATTTTTCTTAATTTTATTAATGGCATGCAAAATTAAGCATTGGCACCTAATTTTGAATCTCATTGTTCCTGAGTTATCTCATGACTGATTACAATAAAAGTACCATGAAATGAATATCGAAAGTTTAAGAGATTATTGCCTGTCAAAGCCGGGAGTTACTGAATCACTTCCTTTTGGAGAAGAAACGCTCGTTTTTAAATTAAAGGATAAGATTTTTTTGCTTTGCGGACTTAAGAATCCGGATCGTTTTAATGTGAAGTGCGATCCTGAAAAAGCAATATCACTTCGGGAAGAATATGAAGAAGTACAACCGGGTTACCACATGAATAAAACCCATTGGAATACCGTATATATGAATGGAAGATTGAACGACACCCGCTTAATGGAAATGATTGATCACTCTTATGAGCTGATAAAGAGAAGCCTGCCTGCAAACAAACGATTATAAAAACTATTATGAATTGGAAAGAAGTTAAGGATATTGAAAATGGACAAGAATACCTCAAAAAGGAATTCAAATTTGAAGATTTTATTTCAGCATGGGCATTTATGAATAAGGTTGCCCTTATTGCCGAAAAATTGGGGCATCACCCGGATTGGTCCAATTCATACAACAAGGTGATTATTATGTTAAGCTCTCATGATGCCGGTAATAAAATTACAGAAAAGGACAGGAATCTTGCCGATCTTATCGATAAGCTTGGGCATTGATCATATATTTGTCAATCAGGTATGATTAAAAAATTCTGTCTTTTATTGATCCTATTTATTGGTTTCCGTTTAGTAAATGCACAGATAATTTCTTTTGAAAAAAACAGGGAGTTAACTGCTACCTATCAGGAAATGATTGGTTTTTATCAGCTTCTTGATAAAAAGTATGACCAGATGCGCATTTTCGATTTTGGGCAGACTGATATTGGTAAACCCTTAAATCTGATTGTTCTTTCAGGAGACAAAATCTTTGATCCTGTTGAAATCAGGAAGCAAAATAAAAGAGTATTATTGATTAACAATGGTATTCATCCGGGTGAACCTGAAGGAGTTGATGCAAGTATGATGCTTGTACGTGATCTGCTGGAAAGAAATTCAATTCCTAAAAATGTGGTAATCTGTGTAATTCCTGTCTATAATATTGATGGAATGCTAAACAGAGGCCGTTCAAGGGTAAATCAGAATGGTCCGGAATCTTATGGTTTCAGAGGAAATTATCAGAATCTTGATCTTAACAGGGATTTTATCAAAAGCGATTCCAGAAATTCAAAGGCCTTTCAGAAAATTTTTAATACCTGGCAGCCTGAGGTATTTATTGATAATCATACGAGTAACGGAGCCGATTATCAATATGTAATAACCCTAATAGCTCCTCAAAAGGATAAGCTGAATCCAATACTTTCTAACTATTTGACTCAGCAGATGCTTCCTGATCTTTACAAGAAAATGAAGGCTTCTAACTTCGAGATGACGCCTTATGTTAATAGCATTGAAGAGACTCCTGATTCAGGAATTATAGGTTTTCTGGAGACTGCGAGGTACTCAACCGGATACGCAGCCTTGCATAATACTATTGGATTCATGCCTGAAACTCATATGCTCAAGTCTTATTATCAGCGAGTTAAGGGTACCTATAAGTTTATGGAGCATGTAATCGAAATCGTAGAACGTGATTCAGATTTAATCGCCAAAAATAAGCTTATGTCTGATGCGGAAGTTAGAGCTCAGGTTGTTTTCCCGCTCCAATGGATACTGGATGATAAAAATTTCTCACTCCTGACGTTTAAAGGTTATGAAGCTAAATATAAAGCTAGTGAAATCAGTGGCCTTCCCAGAATCTATTATGACAGGAACGAGCCTTATGAAAAGGATATCCAGGTTTTTGATAATTATTTGCCTTCAGAAATAGTCAAAAAACCGCTTGCATACGTAATTCCGCAATCCTGGCTAGCAGTAATAGATTTGATGCGATTGAACGGTGTTCAGATGAAATCGCTTGCCGCAGATACAGAGATTGAACTTGAAATGTATTATATTGAAGATTATAAAACTGTGAATAAGCCCTTTGAAGGTCATTATCTTAATTCTCAAGTCAAATTAAAGGCCGAGAATCAAAAGCTTAAGTATTATGAAGGTGATTTTGTCATATTTACTGATCAGCCACAGAACAGATATATTGTTGAAACTCTTGAACCTCAGGGTGTTGATTCATTTTTTAGCTGGAATTTTTTTGACTCAATATTAGGCCAGAAGGAGCATTACTCAGTTTATGTTTTTGAGGATGAAGCAGCCCGATTATTAAAAGATGATTCTGAAATGCTGAGGAGGCTTGAAGAGGAAAAGAAAAAGAATCCGGCATTGCTGCATAATTCAAAATTACAATTAGATTGGGTTTACAGGAATTCAACACATTACGAAAAAACACATTTGAGATACCCGGTAGGTCGTTTGATTGGGCCTGCTAAAATTGAACTAAAATAAATGGAGACTTATATAAACGACACCCCAGTTGCATCGATCATTTTTATTTTCACAATCGTTACCAGTATCTATGCATTTTCTAACGCAGAGGTTTACGGGAAATTTATGCTTCATCCTTATAGCGTAAGCCGTGGGCGCCGACTGTATAGTTTGATTACCAGTGGACTTATTCACAAAGACTGGCCGCACCTTCTTGTGAATATGTTATCCTATTATTTTTTTGCTTTCACACTTGAAAAAACATTTGTTTCTCTCAGTAGCTGGGGTCATGTTCAATTTGGAGTATTGTATATTATAAGTATTATTTTGAGTGACATCAGCTCTATTTTTAAGCATAAAGAGCATTTTTGGTACAACAGTCTTGGCGCCTCAGGCGCTGTTTGTGCGGTACTTTTCAGTTATATTTTGTTCTATCCTATGAATAAAATGATAATTTTCCCCATTCCTATTCCCATTCCTGCAGTATTATATGGTTTTCTCTTTCTGGCATATTGTGTTTATGCGTCCCGTAACTCAAGAGATGCAATTAATCATGATGCTCACTTTTATGGGGCACTGACAGGTATATTATTCACAATTATCTATTATCCGGATATCACTTCTTATTTCATTAATCAGCTGACTGCCTGATTCTTTCGAAAATTAAAATGAAGTAAAATTAATTTATTTACTTAGCTGGGTAAATCAACGGATGAAACAGAGATAAGCTCATGTTCCTCATTCAGTAGAAAGCTTACAGGATTCTCAGGATCTTTCAATATCTCAAATAATAGAATCCCCCAAGGCTTCCAGAAATTTTCCAAAACCTGAGCATAGGTTTTGTTTTGCCAGAAATCAAAAAGTGGTTTATTGCTCATTCCCTGCAAGGACATGGCCTCCATATAAATGGCCTCTTCGGTTGGCATAATAGTGAATTCCGGTAACCGGTTGAAGAGGTAATTAGAATAGAAAAACCGCGCGAAAACTTCCTCCAGTTGAGCAGGATGTAATGATTTTCCGGATACTTTTGAAAGAATTTCTTTGTGATAGATTGCATTTGTACCATTATCCTGTAGGCAGGCGATGATTCCAAAATCCTTCATGCCTATTGAGAAGGTGAGGGTGTTAATTTCATCACGGTAGTTGAACAAGTCTTTACTACTCTCAAGTTTAAAGACTCGTATGCTCCATGGATTATTACCTTCAAAAATTACAGGCTGATTCAGTGACTGAAGCATGAGGTGAAGGTTGCTGAATTTGTGTAAAAGTGATTGTGAGAGGATAAACTCTTCATTCTTTGCTTTTTGCTGCATTAATCCGATGCGGATTTCGTTGAAGAGGATACCATAAACCAATTTGGCAATCCATTGAAATAACCTTAATTCTGGAATTTGGATTACTGAATTATATCCTTCTAAAAAGGCAGTTTTTATCTCTTTTTCTAAAGGCTCAATATTCTGCCTATAAATTATTTCTGAACAGGGTAGTTTCATGTCGCTATAAGTCGACATACTTTCATCAAGAAGTTTAAAGGGCTTATCCTGAAGATCGTATTCCTGCATCAGCCAGAGTGGAAAAACGGAGATGTCCTCTTCTGCCGACTGAAGTTTTTCGCCGCTTAGGAAGCAATATTGTTTACTGAAATTTAATCGGTCGAAGGGTTTGTACAATTTAATTGCCATGTTTGGCAAAGGTAATAAACCCGCTTATTTTATTTTTGGAATTGGTTTTCGAATGGTAAAATTTTCTGATTTAGTCCGAAATACGAAGAACCATTTTTTGTTTTGGTCCTTAATCCATGCCTTTGTCTCAGATGTTTATTGAAATTGGGACCTCAATTGTTACTGCCCTTGTATTTATAAAAGTCGGGGTAGAGTGTTTTTTTAAAAGTTTAACGCAGTACTGATAACAATTCCTTTATTATCCTGAAAGACATTCCTGTTGTTGACTTCTCTTGATAATTGTACTACCTGATTCAAATAACCACCCTCAATTCGCAATTTTGGGGAGAATCTGTATCCGAACAATAGAGCTAACCTGTTTTGGTCGAATATATTTTCATTGACGTTTTTTCCAAATCCAATAAGAATTTCATCATAAACTGCCAGATAAGGAGTTTTATCAGAAATTGTTTTGCCTTTTAGGGGAATATTGGTTCTGAACATATATCTCAATCTGTTCCAATACACAAACTCATCCTCTTTGCTTAGTGCGGTGCTGGAATATCTTCCAATCCATCGTTGTTCAAGCATGAAACGATGACTGAATTCTAAAATTCCTGATTTATCATTCAGAGTAGCCATCTGAAAAATACGGTGTTCAGTGAACTGTTTCCCCAAATTATTGATCGGGATATCGCCATAATTGTAAGTTTCAGCGAGGGCATAGCCTCCCCGAAAACTGATCTTACTATTAAGCGAAAAGTTAATGCCTGTTCTATACAGATTTTGCTGAGGTTTAGAAACTACACGATCTCTTCTAAGATGTACTTCAGTATGAATGCCCCATTTCTTATTTAGTTTTATAGTCCCGTTGTATGCTAACCAGCCAATAGTGTTTGGATCTGTTATTCTGCTATTTTGAGCAAAAGAACTTAATGCCAAGAGGTTAAAAAGGACAACTAAAATTAGTTTGTTCATGCTGCTGTTCTGCGGACTGATTTCTGTGAATCACAGAAAAAAGGACTGTAAATCAAATAAATCGGATTTAATCTAGTAATTATTACCTGATTAAGCCCGATATAAAAAAGATAATAGGTTAATTGATGATTAAGGTATCCTTGTAAAATTCAACTTCACCTGTATTTATATCATGTGTACCGCCAACTATACCAATTTCACCCGCCTCTATCATTTCTTTAAGAATCGGACTTCTTTCCATTATTGCTTTTACAGTACGTTTTACATTAATTGTTGATACCTTCTCAACAAATTCGGCATTGGAGGAGTTTCGTTCGGACGTAAACGTATTTTCATCATCTACTGCAGGTCTGATTTTAGTTAATAGTGCGGTTAGATTTCCCATTTCAACATGATCACAGGCACCCTTTACAGCGCCACATTTAGTATGACCCAGTACAACGATGATTTTTGACCCCGCAACTTTACACCCAAACTCCATGCTACCTAAAATATCCTCATTCAGGATATTTCCTGCAATCCGAATACTGAAAACGTCTCCCAAACCTTGATCAAAGATCAATTCTGCCGATGTCCGTGAATCGATACAACTCAGGATTACGGCAAAAGGGTGTTGTCCGTCTGAAGTCTCATTCGCTTGCTGAAGTAAATTCCGGTTTACTTTAAGGTTGTTTACAAAGCGCTGATTACCGTCTGTCAATAGTTCCAGTGCCTTATTAGGTGAAATGGCCTGCTGTAATTCTTTAGTTAATGTTTTCATTTTTATCTTAAGTTCTAAGGTTCTATAAAATTGACTGTTTCTACTTGAATATTTTTGGTTTTTGCATTTGTCCGATAGTTAACGATCAGCTCAATAACATCATGTGCAATGGATTTAGATTTTGTGCAATCGATAATTACTTTCGAATTTTCCGGAATTTCCTCTAATGCTTGTAGCACACTTGCTTTGTTAAAAAAGGAAACCTCTTCAGCCAATTCCATATGGTATATCTGTTTGCCATCCGTTTCGTTTAGACTGGTTTTTAAATGATGCGAATTCCGGTAGCTGTGCTTTAAAGTGTAGAATATTCCAAACATCATTCCTATAGTTATTCCCATCAGAAGATCGGTTAATAAAATTGCGATAATGGTTGCCATGAACGGAACAAATTGTTCCCAGCCTAACTTATACATTTGTTTAAAAAGTTCAGGTTTAGCTAATTTGTACCCTACCATTATCAATATTGCTGCTAAACTTGCCAATGGGATCATATTTAGTAAGCCTGATATGGTAATTGCGCTTATTAATAAGAAAACACCATGAAGTATCGCTGAAATTTTAGTTTTTCCACCAAATGAAATGTTTGCCGAGCTCCTGACAATAACCTGGGTAATAGGCAATCCTCCAATTAATCCGGAAAAAATGTTGCCTAATCCCTGTGCTTTTAATTCTCTGTTTGTTGGTGTAACACGTTTATCCGGGTCAAGTTTGTCTGTAGCTTCAACACATAATAGAGTTTCAAGACTCGCAACAATTGCTAAAACAATTGCAATCTTATATATCTCAGGGTTGTTTAGCTGGGTAAAATCAGGAAAGGTAAATTGTGTTAAGAATTGTGTTAGATTTTTGGCTACCGGAAGTTGTACCACCTGGTCACTTGCCAATGTAAAATTCATAATTCCATTTTGGAACAGGTAATTCATCAAAATTCCCAAGGCTACCACAACAATGGGGCCCTGGATTAGCTGGAAAATTTTATATTTCTTTGTTAATACTACATCCCAAAGTATTAATAGCGCTATTGAAATAGTGGCTATTAACACTGCACCGGGTGTTAATAATTCATATGCTGAATTGATTGCTGTGAAAGTGTTTTCCCCGTCCGCCTGAATGAAAGCATCATCACCTTCTGCATCTTTGTCGTATCCCAAGGCATGTGGTATTTGCTTCAAAATTATCAGCAAACCTATACCTGTTAGCATTCCCTTTATTACGGATGTTGGAAAGAAATAAGCTATGAAACCGGCTTTCGCAAATCCCATGGCAAGCTGTATTATCCCGGCAATTACCACAGAAAGTAGAAATGCCGGCCATGATCCCAAGGCAGCTATTGAAGTTAATACAATAACTGCAAGTCCCGCGGCAGGGCCACTCACACCAAGTGCTGACCCACTGGCAATTCCAACTATAATCCCACCTACAATTCCAGCAATAATTCCTGAAAAGAGTGGTGCTCCAGATGCCAGGGCAATACCAAGACAGAGGGGAAGTGCTACAAAAAACACGACTATACTGGCGGGTAAATCACTTTTAATTTCTTTAAACATGTTTCCTGATTCCATTTTATATTTTCTGTGTGGTTTATACTTCAAAGATAGCATCAATATTCCTAATGATAGCAATGCTATTTCGATAAAATGTAAAACTTTTATTTAGTTTTGCAAGACTGCGGTAGAAGAAGGAATTAGCACATAAGCTACAAACTCAGATTGATGGAATTACAGGTACAATTAAAGATGAATGAAAAACTGTTTGTTCGTAATCCTGAACAAACAAAATTGGGAAAGAAAATAATTCAGTACAGTATTCAGTTGATCCATGAGAATGGTTTCGAAGCTTTTAATTTTAAAAAGTTAGCCGATGAGATAGGTTCTACAGAAGCCAGTATTTACAGATATTTTGAAAATAAGCATCGTTTACTGATTTACCTTACTGCATGGTATTGGAGCTGGCTTGAATTTAGGGTAATTTTCCATCTCAATAATATTACCGATTCTACCATTAAATTGAAAAAACTGATCCAGTTATTGGCATCAAATGTTGTTGATGATGACAGTACGATGTATGTTAATGAGAGCCTTTTACATCAGATTATAATTGCCGAAGGCTCAAAGGCATATCTGACAAAACATGTCTCGGATGATAATAAGGACAGATTATTCAAACCTTATAAAGATCTTTGTTCTTTAATTTCCGCAATTATCCTTGAATACAATTCTGATTACACGCACCCTCGTTCCCTTGCCAGTACGATTATAGAGATGTCGCATTTACAGGTATTTTTTATGCATAATCTTCCTTCATTAACAGATTTTGGTGAAATCAAAAGTGAGCAACTGGTTGTTGAATATATTGAAGACCTGGTATTTAACAGTATCCGGATTAAACAGTTTTAAAAAATATTCTCAGGTATTTTTGTTTTTATCTTTAGAATTAAGCCAGACAATATTCAATTCTGGCTTGTGTTCCATGTTCAGAATGTCCCGGTAAAGATCGGGTCTTCTTGCTTTAGTATAACGATAGCCACCGGCTTGTTTTAGTTTTTCAGGTAAAAGAATTGTACTTGCTAGAGAATCTTCAAAGGTCCTGCATTCAGCCAAAATATCTCCAAATGGGTCGATAATCATAGAGCACCCATTCTTGAGCTGGTCATCATCCATTCCAATGGGATTGGAGAATACGACGTAGATTCCATTATCATAAGCTCTGGAGGGTAACCATTTCATCAACCAGGCCCTGCCCTTCATGCTATCAAATTCAAGGCGGAGGGAAGTGGGATCATTTTGGCGGTTAAGCCATAATTGAGGATCAACAAAACCAGCCCCTGGTCGGGTGGAAGGAGTGCACATCGTAACATGAGGCATAAAAATGATATTTGCGCCAAGTAAAACGGTAGCCCTCACGTTCTCAATTACATTATTATCGTAACAAATCAGAATACCACATTTCCAACCATGCAAGTCGAATATGGTGTAGCTATTACCCGGACTTAAATACGGATTGATAAATGGATGTAATTTTCTATGTTTTGCAATCAGCCCGGTCTTATCTACGCAAACATAGGCTTTGAATAAATTTCCTTTTAGGTCCTTTTCAAAAAGCCCTGCCAGGATTGTAATATCATATTTTTCTGCTATTTCTGTCAAACGAATTATGCTTGACCCATCGGGAATGAGTTCAGCAATATCAAGCAATTGTTCCTTGGAAAGGTTTCTGGCAAATGTATATCCGGTAATTGAACATTCGTGAAACGCGATTACCTTTGATCCTGCTAAAGAGGCTTCTTTGGCGAGTTTTTCAATCACTGATAAGTTATAAACTTTATCCCCGCTTTTGTTCTCAAACTGTGCGCTTGATATTTTTATCTTTTCCATGTTTACGGACTATTTTTAAATATTAGCCTTTATAAATTTACCATTCTGTCACTTAATCATCCTTACATTTGGGATTTAATATTATAAATTTTATCCTGGTTTTACCTTTTTCTGCCTTTATTTTTTGTTATTTCGTTTTCTTATCATAAAAATATGAAGATCAGCTATAAACCCTTCGAACTGAACCTGAGGCATCCTTTCACAATTGCCAAATTTTCGCGTACTTCTACCCCAATCATGTTGATAGAAATCAGCCATGAAGGTTTTACAGGTTATGGAGAAGCTTCAATGGTACCTTACATGGGTGAGAATATTGAATCCGCAAATTCTTTTATGGCAAAAGTTGACCTTTTATGGTTCAAAGCCCCGTTTGATTTTGATGAACTGATTGCTTATCTGGATAACATTGCTCCCGGAAACCCCAATATAAAAGCGGCCATTGATATTGCTTTACATGATTTGCAGGGAAAGATTGAACAAAAACCTTGTTATAAATACTTTGGTACTGATCCGGCTAAAATGCCTCCAACTTCTTATACACTTGGTATAGATACACCTGAAGTTTTGCTTCGCAAGATCAAAGAGGGAGAAAACTGTCATATCATTAAAGTAAAATTGGGAAGAGATAACGATAAAGAATTGATCAATACCATACGCTCAGCAAGCGATAAGCCATTGTATGTGGATGCAAATCAGGGCTGGACAGACAGGCAGCAGGGTTTGGATATGGTCTTCTGGTTGCATGAGCAGGGTGTAGTTTTGATTGAGCAGCCGATGGCAAAAGACGATCCTGATTCAAATGCCTGGATCACAGAAAGGAGTCCGGTGGCAATTGTAGGTGATGAATCTGTACAACGATTTGCCGATGTTGAAAAAGCGAAAGGGGTTTATCATGGTATAAATATGAAGCTGATGAAAAGTGCAGGCATGCATGAAGGTTACCGCATAATCATGAAGGCAAAAGAACTGGGCTTAAAAACCATGATTGGTTGTATGAGTGAGACAAGCTGTGGAACTCTTGCTGCAGCGGCTCTTGCTCCATTATGTGATTGGGCAGATCTAGATGGACCATTTTTAACAAGCAATAATCCTTACAAAGACCCTGAATTTATAGATGGGAAATGGGTATTGTCAGATATTCCGGGATTAGGACTGATCAGACTTTGAGCAAGACCGCCAAAACAAAAAAAGCGATCTAAACATCGCTTTTAACATTTTTTATTCAGATTATAATTTCCTTTTCACTTCTACCTGCTCGTACGATTCAACGATATCTCCAGCTTCAATATTATTGAAGTTTTGAATATTTAAACCACACTCATAACCAGTAGCAACTTCTTTCACATCATCTTTGAAACGTTTCAATGAGGCCAGTTCACCAGTGTAGACAACAACACCATCGCGAACAATTCGAATCTTACTATTTCTGGTAATCTTTCCGTCGAGTACCATACAACCTGCAATGGTACCAACTTTACTGATCTTAAATACTTCACGAATTTCAACATTTGAAGTAATTTTCTCTTCAAATTCAGGATCCAACATACCTTCCATTGCAGCTTTCACCTCATTGATGGCATCGTAGATAATTGAATACAGTCGGATATCAATCTGTTCTGCTTCAGCTAGCTTACGCGCACTTGCAGATGGACGAACCTGGAAACCGATGATAATTGCGTCAGAAGCCGAAGCCAGCAATACATCCGATTCAGATATCTGACCCACAGATTTATGTATGATATTCACCTGGATCTGCTCAGTAGAAAGTTTCAGTAAGGAATCGGATAATGCTTCGATTGAACCATCCACGTCACCTTTAACGATTACATTCAGCTCTTTAAAGTTTCCAATCGCCAAACGACGTCCGATCTCATCGAGAGTAATATGTTTCTGAGTACGTAAACCCTGCTCACGTTGTAACTGTAATCTTTTATTAGCAACCTGACGGGCTTCAACTTCACTTTCCATCACATTGAATTTATCTCCTGACGTTGGTGCACCCTGCATACCCAAAACCTGCACAGGGGTTGAAGGTCCTGCATGATCCAATTTAACGCCGCGTTCATTATGTAAGGCTTTAACCTTACCGCTATATCCACCGGCAAGTATTGCATCACCAACTCGCAAAGTACCGGCCTGAATGAGCACAGTCGTAACAATTCCGCGGCCTTTATCTAATGCTGCTTCGATAACTGTACCTACGGCACGCTTGCTTGGATTAGCTGTCAATTCGAGCATATCCGCCTCAAGGCACACTTTTTCAAGTAAAAGATCAATGCCTGCTCCGGTTTTACCTGAAATTTCCTGACTCTGATATTTTCCACCCCAATCTTCCACCAGAATATTCATTGCAGAAAGCTGCTCACGAATCTTATCAGCATTTGCACCCGCCTTATCAACTTTACTGAAGGCAAATACAATCGGCACATTTGCAGCTTGTGCATGATTAATTGCTTCACGCGTTTGAGGCATCACACTATCATCAGCAGCAATTACAATAATTGCAATATCAGTAACATTGGCACCCCTGGCACGCATTGCCGTAAAGGCTTCGTGACCCGGAGTATCCAGAAAAGTTATTTTACGCTCATTTTCAAGAGTTACTTCATAGGCACCAATGTGCTGGGTAATTCCTCCCGCTTCTCCTGCGATTACATTGGTCTTGCGAACAAAGTCAAGCAATGAGGTTTTACCATGATCTACGTGCCCCATAACGGTTACAATTGGAGCTCTTGGCAATTGATCCTCAGGACTATCAGCTTCTTCAAGCAAACCAATTTCTTCATCTTCAGGCTTTACGAATTCAACCTCATAGCCAAACTCATCTGCTACAATTGTCAGCGTTTCAGCATCAAGCCTTTGGTTGATAGAAACGAACATTCCAAGACTCATACAGGTTGAAATAACCTGAGTAACAGGTACATCTAGCATCAGAGCGAGTTCATTAGCAGTAACAAATTCTGTTACTTTAATGGTTTTAGACTGCATTTCTGCTTCTAATGCCGCATCCTCAGCAGACTGAGCAACGTCATCACGCTTTTGACGGCGTAATTTTGCTCTTTGAGCAAATTTTCCTGATTTTCCTGCACCACTTAAGCGTGCAAGTGTTGCTTTGATCTGATCCTGTATTTCTTTATCTGTCGGTTCGGCTTTAGGAGCTTCCGGCGTGCGGGGCTTATTCCTGAAATCAGGACGGGCACCACCAGTACCTGGTGAATTGCCTTGTCCGGCTCTTGCGTTCCTGAAATCAGGACGATTACCTTGGTAACCTGCACCGGGTGCTGGACGGGGAGATACTCCTCCTCCTTGCTGACCCTGTTGACCTTGTTGGGAAGGCTGTGCACCAGATTGTCCGGACTGTCCGGGAGCATTATCTTTCCGCTTCCGCTTCCGCTTATGATCAGCACCTGCTGAAGTGGAGGAAGAGGCAACCGGCTGCCCGCGGCGTGCAGGTGAAGCAGGTAATTCAATTCTTCCAATTACATTCGGACCGGAAAGTCTCTCTGCTTTTGCACGAATAACTGTAGCATTGGGATTACTTTCTTGCGTATTTGGTATATTTTCTTGTTTTTCTTCGCTTACTGGTTTTATAGCGACTGATTCTGGTTGTGTCTCGATAAGTTCTTTAGAATTTTCAACAGATACCTTAATTTCTGCCAGAGGTACCGCTTCAACTTCAGGTTTGACCTTTTCAACAGCGGGTTGAGGTATTACCTCTGGTTCTTTATCTTGTACAGGCTCCTCAATTTTAGCAACAGGAGCTGGAGTAGCAATAGATTTTTCGGGTTCTTGGATTTTCTTATCAGGGCGGGTTTTCGAATTTATATTATCTAAATTTATTTTTCCTACTACTTTAACACCCGGCAATGAACCTTCTTCTGATTTAGGCTCAACAGGATCTGTCGACTGAGGTTCAGCTTTAGGCTTATCAACAATGGGCGGAGTAAATGGATTAACATTCTTTATCAGAATCTCCTCTTGTTCAAAATCTTTTGAACGCTCTGGCTCAGCCTTCTCGTTGATTACAGGAATATCATCGCGACGAATTTTGCCAATAACTATTTGTTTGGCTTCTTCTTTTACGATTTTATCACCCTGAAACTCCTTAAGAAGAACATCGTACATCTCTTCGGTGAGTTTTGTATTGGGCCTGGCCTCAACATTATGACCTTTTTTCCCTAAAAACTCCACCGCGGTGTTAAGGCCGATATTCAGCTCTTTCGCAGCTTTAAGTAAATTTGTGCTTTTACCTTCTGACATTTATTATTTTAACCTCGCTATTTTTGTACAAAAGTACGTTTTTTATATTTTAAATGCTGTGAGGATTGGGCTTTTTCTTGAATTCGAAATTTTTCAAACTACAGCAATCGAGTATATTATTCAAATTCTGACTTAAGAATCTCAATCACATCCTTCACTGTAGTGTCTTCCAGATCAGTACGTTTAACCAATTCATCCACAGACAAACTTAAAATAGATTTCGCTGTATCTAAACCAACGCGTTTAAATTCATCGATAATCCAGCCTTCAATTTCATCTGAGAATTCTTCAATATCTACATCCTCATCATCCTCATGTGCTTCACGATAAACATCTATTTCATATCCGGTAAGCTTTCCGGCCAATTTAATATTATGGCCACCACGGCCAATTGCTAATGATACCTGATCGGGTTTTAGATAAACTGCTGCTCTCTTTTCTTCATCATCAAGTTTGATGCTTGTAATTTTCGCCGGACTCAAAGCTCTTTGAATATACAATGAGATATTATTTGTAAAATTAATCACATCAATATTTTCATTCTTCAATTCACGGACAATTCCATGTATCCGTGATCCTTTCATTCCCACACAAGCACCAACAGGATCGATTCTATCATCATAAGATTCAACCGCAACCTTTGCACGTTCACCAGGTTCACGAACAATTTTTTTGATTGTTATTAATCCGTCGAATATTTCTGGCACTTCCATCTCAAACAAACGTTGCAGGAATTCAGGTGCAGTACGAGAAATAATAATCTTTGGATTGCCGTTAATCATTTCCACTTTCTCAATGATTGCCCGCACGGAATCACCCTTCTTGAAATAGTCAGCAGGAATTTGTTCGGTTTTAGGCAATAAAAGTTCATTCCCTTCATCATCAAGAACTAATGTTTCTTTTTTCCAAACCTGATATACCTCACCGGTCACGATCTCACCGACACGATCTTTGTATTTCTTGAAAATCTCATCCTTTTCAAGTTCCAGAATTTTGGAAACTAAGGTCTGGCGAGCAGCAAGAATCGCTCTCCGTCCAAAACTTTCAAGAGTAATTTGTTCAATAAAATCATCTCCAACCTCAAGGTCAGAATCAATTACTTTTGCTTCGGCTAGTTCAATTTCCAGATCATCATCTTCTGAAAAACCATCTTCCATTACCGTTCTTGTACGCCAGATCTCTAAATCCCCGCTATCGGGGTTAACGATCACATCACAATTTTCGTCGGTACCATACCTTTTCCGTAACATACTGCGGAAAACCTCTTCCAACACACTAATAACCGTTGGACGGTCAATATTCTTGAAGTCTTTAAACTCTTGAAATGAATCGATTAAATTAATATTGCTCATTTTTTTATTGAATTTGTCCCCATTAAAAGAGACGTTATTTAAAACTCACTAAAACTATTGTTTCTGAAATGTCTGTAATCTGAATAAAACTTTCAATCGTAACTGATTTCTTACCTTTTTCTTTAAAACTTTCTTGAATTGTTATTCCTGATTCATCTGCCTCCAACAATTTTCCTTCCCGGATATTACCATCTATGAGCTTAACTTTTAAAGAACGGTTAATATTTTTCCGGAACTGGCGAATTGATTTCAGTGGTGTATCTATTCCCGGTGACGAAACTTCCAGTCTGTATGCTTGTTCAATGGTATTTTCCTCTTCAAGATGGAAACCCACATGCCGACTTATGGCTACACAGTCACTTATTGGAACTCCATTGTCTCCATCTACTAAAATAGATAAAATCCCGCTATTATGCATTTGAACGTCCACTATAAATAAATCAGGACGGTCAGCAATCTTTTCCTCAACTAGCTCAATTACATGCTTTTCTATATTCATAATGATCCTTTCTTTAATTCCCTTAAAAAAAACAGGTTGGTAAAAAAAGAGCCCCGATAATGTCGGGGCTCTTCTCAGATCAGTGCAAATATAAAAAAACTATCCGTGATTACAAACACCTAGTTTTAATACATTTAGAGATCTCGTTTTTGTGAGAGATAGAATTTATATTCAGTAAACCCATCTGAAATAAATAGTTCACGTGTTTCAATCAAATCCTCTGCATCCTGAAGTAATAGTTTTGTGTAACACCTTGCAAAATATAACTGGTTCCTCCTGAAATTAATTTTTGGCTTGAAACGAATTAGTTCTCCTTCAATTGAATAGACGCCTTCTATAGCCGGCTGAAAATCCCTCATTTCAGGATCATTAATATCTTCATAAACAGCAAAGAAATTTGTCCAAAGGGAATCCGGAAGGGAATCAGATTTTAACTCCTCTAAAACAGGGCTCGCCAATCCTGCTAGTTCTAATGAACTACTATCGCTGTTAAGTCTGATTATTAATTTACTCTGGAAGGCCTGCTGAACTGCTTCCTGCCTGCAGGAATTAGATAAAATCAAAATAACTACTGATATATGGAATAGATTTTTTAAATTCATATTCATATTTATTTAAATCTAAAAAACATGAGGCTGATCATCGAAATTATTTTAATGGGTGCAGTTGTTGCTCTCGCTGCTTATCTGCTTCCAGGAGTTGAAGTTGAAAATTTCTGGAGTGCTATAATTGCGGGAATACTTATCGCATTATCAAATGCTACGATCGGTACAATTCTTCGTATCCTAACTTTTCCAATCAATTTTCTGACTCTCGGTTTAGTTTCATTTATTATTACCGTTTTAATGGTTCTATTGGTTGACAACCTGATGGATACATTTAACACAAGCGGTTTTATTTCTGCGGTTCTGTTTGCTATTGTACTGGCTCTGATCAATATGATATTTTCAGCATTTCAATCAGATAAAGCAGCTTAATACAATTTTTATTCTTTTATTGATGAACAGAAAATCCTGATTTTCTATTCTTTAGCAGTAGCGGTTGCACTAATTACAAGTGGAGATTTATCTTTGGCAGTCAAGGCAAATACCTCCCTATTTTCTGAAATTCTGTAATATTTTCCAAGTTTTTCAACAGCTGCAGCCCTAACGTGTGAAACTGTATCATTAAGTGCAAGATCTATCAATGTTTCACGAAGAGCCTTCCTTTCATCCTCAGATAAATTTTCTACCACAGATAATGCTGTATGGCGAATTAGCCAGTTCTTATCTTTAATTGCCCAAACCATTAATGTTTTTGCAGAAGTATCTTCTTTTAATTCCTTCACTTTCAATATTGCTTCAAATCTGTCCATGAATAAAGGTGCATTCTGATATTGAAAAATATACTCATCGATGCTTTTTATCTCATTTTTTTCAGCAAGAATGTATTTTTCAGCGTCTACATTTACAAGATCAGGAGGACTAATTGAAGGAAAAATAAATGATTGATTTTGACTCTCGAGTACAATTTCTTTACGCTCAAGCTTTGTTCCAGAATAGATATCAACCGAAATTGGAATACGGTAAAGGGGTGTTTCGGTAAGATTCTGATCCTGGGTAATATTAACTTTAATTTCTCTTTTTATTTGATCATAGGAACTTTGAATCGTTAATACCGGATGACCTGAAGCAAGGAACCATTGATTAAAAAACCAATTTAGGTCCATCCCGGTAATTTCCTCAAATGCAAGTCTCAGATCATGAATTTCAGCTGTTTTGTAAGAATTTCTAGTAAGGTAAAGCTTTAAAGATTCGAAAAAAGCCTCATCCCCAACTGTCTTTCTAAGCATGTGTAGAATTCTACCTCCTTTATGATAACTGATTTCGTCAAACATTTGCTCTTTGTCTGCATAATCAAAACGGATCACATCAGGTTCTGTTTTTCTTTTGTTTCCGAGATAAACCGACATGTCTTCCAGGCCTTTTAGATCAGCCTGATCCCTGCCGTATTTAAATTCTTCCCATAAATATTCTCCGTAAGTGGCAAATGATTCATTCAATGGCAGATTCGCCCAGGATTCTGCAGTTACCAGATTACCAAACCAGTGATGAAACAGTTCATGCGCAATAATATCTTCGTGATTTTCATCAAGATACTGTCCTTCTGACATATTCAAACCTTCAAAAAAAACGGTGGCAGTGGTATTTTCCATAGCGCCGCTCACAAAATCACGCACCACTATCTGGGAGTATTTTTCCCAGGGATATTCAATTCCTAACTTATTTGAAAAAAACTCCATCATTTCAGGGGTTTTGCCAAATACCATTTTAGCATTAGAAGCGAATTCGGGTTCAGTATAATAACTCAACTCCTTGCCCCGCCAATTATCTTTGGTAATTACAAAGTCTCCTACGGCAAGCATAGTTAAATATGTTGAATGGGCTTGCTCTTGTCTCCAGCTGTCTGTACGGGTACCATCTCCATTCATACTTGAAAATTCCAGCGCACCATTAGAAAGGCTAACAAACTCATTAGGTACTGTTATGTTCAGTTCCTGGGTCATCTTTTCATGGGAACCGTTTATGGTAGGAAACCAGTTAGAATTACATTCAGTTTCACCTTGTGTCCAGATTTGCCTTGGTTTACCTTTTTCCTTACCGTCCCTATTTATAAAATAAATTCCACGATCACCAGCAGAAGCTATATCCTCACCGATCTTCAATTTATTTGGCATTGCTACATAATCGATAAAAATTGTGAAATTCTGGTCTCTCGTGTAGTTCTTATCAAGGCTGATCTTCAGAAGCTTGCCATCGTAGGTATAGCTCAGAGGTATTTTATCGTCCCTATTAATCAATGAAACTGAATTCAAACGAAATCCATTGGCATTCAAAACCAGCTGATCAGTTGGATAGAAATATGGTTTTGCAAAAATGGTAGCCTTTCCGATGACATAGGCACTGTCCCAATCAAAACTTAAATCAAGTCGCGTATTTATGATATCTATATTCTTGGTATAACTTCCCCTGTAAACCAGTGAACCCTTTGCACTTTCAACCACAGTGACAGGATCAAGATTAACCATCCTTGGAGTGGAACACGCCAGAAGTACTACAGAAATCAGAACAGGAAAGAGAATAATTTTTATTTTCATGATCAGGAATTTTTATACAGGTGAATACGCGATTTATTTATTCATCACAGGTAGACAGTATTCCCTGTTACTCTAGTAACAAATTATCAATTATTTTTTCGAATTCATCTTTAAATTCTGCATAATGGATCCCGGTACCTGGTCCGCTGAAACCGGTATGTATATTTCTCACCTTACCGTTTTTATCTATAATAATCAATGTTGGAAAGCCCGTAAAACTCTTTAACATTGGTAAACTTTTAGCCACTTCAGCTTTGTCATTGGTATATCCGGTAATCAACATGTCGTATGGAACGTCAAACCTTTCGCGTAATCGTAAAACATTTTGTTTTGAACGTTCATAATCAGCAGTACGTTCATAAGCCAAAGCAACAATTTCAAGGCCTTTACGCTGATACTTTTTGTAAAATGGAACCAAATAGGCTGTTTCGTCCATACAATTAGGACACCAGGATCCAAAAAACTGTACCAAAACAATCTTATTTTTAAATTTTGAATCAGACAGAGAAACCTTCTTACCATTCAGATCAGGAAAAGAAAAATCTATTGAATCAAATCCATCCTTTAAAGCTGTTATCTTGTAAGCGTCTGGCAGTTGTGCCTTTTCATTACGTTTGGCGGCCCATGTCTGAACATAAGAAAGTCCGGAATAGAAGTTTCCTTCAACTATTGTATTGTTATCTAATAATTTACCTGTGAAGAGAAAGGCGTGACTACCATCGAAACATGAGAGATAAAATTTATTATCTAAAACATTTCCCTCAAGAAATCGGTAATCACCTGTACTGCTCAAAAAAGTACCAAAGAGGCGTCCTTCCTGTTGGGTAAATTCGCCAATCGAAATAACAGATTTACCTGTCTTTGGATCTTGAAAGGTAACTGACCAACGACCGGTCACAGCAAACTCAGACTTTGTTTTTGCATTAAAAAATCTCCATGATATTCCACTTTTGGCCTCAAAATCCATTACTTCGCTACTATCTGCAAAATGTTTAATCCATTTTCCAGTAAGAGACCCATCTTTGATTTTTGCCTTTATTTCAGAATCAAAAAGAGGCATTTGAATATTTACGGAATCTGAAACTTTTGATATTTCATTCACTCTGAATCTTTCTTTTCCATTTATAACATCCAAATATTTCTGATTTGCCGAATCGATTACTTCAAAATTAAAAGGTATCTCGGCACCTGAGGAGGTCTTAAGTGTAGCCCGCCAGATTCCTGTCTCCAATTGATTATCAGAATTATCCTGACAAGCCCACAAGCAGCTGAGTATGAAAAAACATGCTGGATTTTTGAAAAAATTATTCATTGAAATATATCTGGCTAATTATTTTAAAATCTCACGGGCAATCACAATACGTTGAATTTCAGATGTTCCTTCGTAAATTTGGGTAATCTTTGCATCCCGCATCAGACGTTCCACATGAAATTCTTTGACAAAACCGTATCCTCCATGAATTTGTACTGCCTCAATAGTGGTTTTCATTGCTACCTGTGAGGCAAATAGTTTAGCCATGGAGCTAGCTTGAGCATATGGAAGTCCCTTATCCTTTAACCAGGCGGCTTTTAAGCAAAGCATTCTGGCAGCTTCAATTTCAGTAGCCATATCTGCAAGTTTAAACTGAATTGCCTGATGTCCTGAAATTGGTTTACCAAATGCCCTACGCTCTTTAGAATATTGAAGGGCAAGCTCATAAGCCCCTGAGGCTATTCCGAGAGCTTGTGCAGCAATGCCTATCCGACCACCATCCAGTGTTTTCATAGCAAAAGAAAATCCAAAACCTTCTTCGCCAATTCGATTTTCTTTAGGAACTTTTACATCCGAAAACATAAGTGAATGTGTGTCAGATCCACGTATACCAAGCTTATTTTCCTTAGGGCCAATTGTGAAACCTGTCATACCTTTTTCAACAATTAAAGCGTTGATTCCCTTATGCCTTTGTGCGGGATTGGTCTGGGCTATAACCAGGTAGGTGGATGCATTTCCGCCATTCGTAATCCAGTTTTTAGTGCCATTCAAAAGGTAGTAATCCCCCATATCAATTGCGCTGGTTTGCTGTGAAGTTGCATCAGAGCCTGCTTCAGGTTCAGAAAGGCAAAATGCACCTATTTTTTCTCCGGATGCAAGAGGTTTAAGGTATTTCTCCTTCTGAAATTCAGAACCATATTTCTCAAGTCCGTAGCAAACCAATGAATTATTAACTGACACCACAACGGAGGCAGAAGCATCAATTTTTGAAAGTTCTTCCATAGCCAGTACATAAGAAATTGTGTCAAGTCCAGATCCATTATATTTTGGATCAACCATCATTCCCAGAAATCCAAGTTCTCCCAATTTCCTGATCTGTTCATGCGGAAACTTTTGGTGTTCATCCCTTTCTATAACACCGGGCTTTAACTCTGATTTGGCAAAATCTCTGGCTGCCTGCTGAATCATCAGCTGCTCTTCCGTAAATTCAAAAAACATAATAATTGGTTTTTAACCCAAATTAAATCCTTTGGGTTTGATTAGTAATTGGTCTCATACAAATATTAAGAAATATTTCCGTTGGTTGTGCGGAGGATCACCGAATCTGCCTTAAATTATTTTGAATTATGATACACAATTGATAATTCAAGGATTGGATTTTATTTTTTTCTCAATAAGGCTGGTGGAATAGCCATTTAGATATTCTATGGTGTTTACTAATCCTCCGTATTGTGATACAATGTCGGCACCAACAATTTTATCAATGGTATAATCAGCGCCTTTAACAAGAATATCGGGCCTTATCAATTCGATAAGCAGAAGAGGAGTAGGTTCATCAAAGAGAACCACTGCATCCACAAAGGAAAATGATGCAAGTAGTACAGACCTGGAAATATGATCAGAAATAGGCCTCCCTGGACCTTTCAAAGCAGAAACGGAGGAATCAGAATTTAAACCGATAACTAGTTTGTTCCCCATATCAGCGGCCTTTGAAAGATAATCTACATGCCCAAGGTGTAAAAGATCAAAGCATCCATTTGTAAATACTATTTTTTTTTCGAGCAAACGCCAAACATTCAGCGCAGATTTTAAATCTGCCTGAGTATAAATTTTGTTTTTAATGTTTTCCAGCCTGCTCATAATATCGTTTACTATTGGATTGCTTGATGAACAAAATTAAGCTTATTGAACCAATTATCAAGACAATTAATGTTTGACTTGTATGAACTAATAATGCGTAAGAAAGCCCGTCAGTTTTGGGTATACCATATGCCATCAAACCCTCTGAAACCATCCAGTGAAATGCTCCAATTCCACCCTGTACAGGCGCAATCATTGCAAGACTTCCAAATACCAGGGTTGAGAGGGCGGCGCCAGGGCCCAGAGAGGAAGTGGCGTGCAGAGCAAAAAAACAGAAGTAGCAGGAAAGCCCGTAAAATAGCCAGATAAATACCGAACTAAGTAGAAATCCGGCTTTATTCTCCATTCTTTTTACAGATAAAATCCCCGTTTTCATGCCTGAAAAAAAAAGAAATATGCGCTCAGTGAACTTCCATTTTTTCTTTTTAATCATGATTAGGCAAAAAATAGCAAGCACAAAAAGGAGAATTAATCCGGATATCAGCAAAATAATATCTGGTACCCTATGGTTCAATTTACTAAGGAAATGTTCATTCAAAAATCCGTATAATACCTTAAATTCTAACAGAATAGCTAATAAAAATATTAAGCCCAGCATCAGTAAATCAGCGACACGTTCAGCAATCACTGTACCCAGAAGCTTTGTGACCGGGATTCTATCAGTTTTATTTATCAATGTGCACCTCGCCAACTCCCCCATACGCGGTAATGCCAAATTAGCAAGATAGCCCATAATTACCGCGTGAAAAGTATTCAATAATGAGGGTCTACCATGGCCAAGAGAGCCGATCATCAAATTCCATCTGTAAGCTCTGAGAAAATGCGCTATCACATTAATAATGATGGAAAGAATTATCCATTTAAAATCCGCCTTCTGCAGATCAGAAATCATTTTATTGAGATCCTGACCCTGAAAAGCTAAATAAAATAACAAAATACCAAGTGTCAGATATATCAGGTATCTGATCAATTTAACTAGTGAAATTCTCAATATAAATTCTCTTTATTCAGGTACATATTATCAATTATCCTGATTTTCCCTATTCTGGCTGCTATTAGAGCTATGGTTGTTTCTGCAATTTTTGATTTGAGAGGCTTGAATGTTCCGGCATTAAAAATTTCAAAATATTCGATCTCTATTCCAGGACATGAATCCAGAAAAGATTTTACCCTTTTTTTTATCTCAGCAAGCGATTGCGTTTTGAACAAGGTATGAGCCAATGTTAAAGCGTGGTATAATGCCAGCGATTGTATTCTTTCTTCTGGTGACAAATATACATTTCTGGAGCTCATTGCAAGACCATCTCTCTCTCTGATAATAGGGCAAATTATCAGTTTAACTTTGATCTTCATTTTTTTGACCATATGGGTAATTACCATGACCTGCTGGTAATCCTTCTGACCAAAAAAAGCAAAGTCTGGTTTAAGAGTATCAAACAACTTTTTTACGATTTGCGTTACCCCCTGATAATGACCTGGTCTTATTTTTCCTTCAAGTATCTTGTCCAGATCACCCAGACTGATTTCCCAGAATTCCGAACTATTGTACATTTCTTCCACTTCAGGCAGAAACAATATATCGCAGTTAAATGCTCTCAATTTTTCGAGATCTTCCTCTATGGGCCTCGGATAATTCTCTAAATCTTTTTTATCATTAAACTGGGTTGGATTTACAAAAATACTGCAAACTACAACATCAGTCTTTTTGCGGGCTGCCTCTATTAATGATAGATGGCCGGCATGCAAGGCACCCATAGTCGGAACAAATCCAATGGATTTACCTTCTGACCTTAAATCATTCAGATGATGATGTATGGCTTCCCTATTATTAAAGATCTTCAAATTACAATTTGATTTAAATGCAGTCAAAAATGGTTATTTACTTAAACAGAACCAAAACAACTTGCCTAATTCATTGATATTTCATAAGATAATGCTTACCTTTGCTGTTCTAAAACTTTTCATAAACTTAAATTAATCAAACCGGAGATGGCAAAAACGAAGATTCTTTTTATTACGCATGAGATGTCGCCTTTCCTTGAACTTACCAAAATTTCCGAAATTACCCGCCACTTGCCTCAGGCCATGCAGGATAAGGGATTTGAAATTCGCATTCTGATGCCGCGTTTCGGTAATATTAACGAACGACGCAATAGGTTACATGAAGTAATCCGGCTATCAGGCATGAATATCATCATAAATGATAACGACAATCCTTTAATCATAAAGGTTGCCTCCATCCCTTCTGCCAGAATGCAGGTATATTTCCTTGATAATGAAGAATACTTTCAAAGAAAGCATGTCTTTACGGATAACAATAATAAGTTTTATGCCGACAATGATGAAAGAACCATATTTTTCTGCAAAGGAGCTTTAGAAACCGTAAAAAAGTTAGGCTGGTCTCCTGATGTAGTTCATTGTCATGGCTGGATGAGCGCACTTGTTCCGGCTTACTTAAAAACTTTGTACAAGGATGATCCAACTTTTAAAAACTCAAAAGTTGTTTATTCTTTGTATGATGATAATTTTGACAATTCACTTAGTTCAGAATTTGCTAAAAAAGCAATTATGAACGGAATGAATGCAGAACATACAGAAATATATACTGAAGCTACTAACACTGCTTTGAACCTTGGAGCAATCTCCTACTCTGATGCGGTAGTTTGTGCTTGCGAAAATATTAATGAAGAAGTGTTAAAGTTTGTTAAAAAATGTAATAAACCGCTTTTGGAATTCAATTCCACTTCAGATTACGAAAATTATTATAACCTTTACGAAGAAATTGCCACTGAGGAACTAGTTTCTTTGGCTTAATCGTAAACAAGCAGAACTCACAGAAGAAATGATGAGAAATTACCAGAAATTGTAAAGAAGTCTGCAAGCTCTTAAATTTTAATGTAATACGGATGAAATTATACAAACTAGACTTATTAACCTTGTTGATAAGTCTTTTTATTTTAAGTAGTTGCCAGAACACGGATTCTATCGGACTAGATGTTGATCCGTCAACAGAAGTTACAGGCACTTTTACAGATACAATAACTGCAGTATCATTTACAGCAAAGGATGATACCATGGTCACTAATACGCTGTCAAAATATCCCCTTGGCCATTTTATTGATCCTATTTTCGGAAAAACAACTGCAAACATTGCGATGTCTTTAACAATGGATCCTCCCGGACTTAGCTTCGGAACATCCCCTGTATTAGACTCGGCAGTATTGGTGCTCTTTTATGCTAAAGAGTTTTATGGAGACAGCACTTCAAATTTTCAAGTTAATGTCCATCAGCTGAATAATCAATTAAGTACCTCTGTTCAATATTATAATACGCAGCCACAAAGCCACGGATCTGAAATAATTGGTAGTAAAAAACTTAGATTCAGCATAAAAGATAGTGTAAGAATCACTGAAATTGTAACAGGGAAACCCGATATAGTGGTAAGAAGACCTCCTCAAATGCGAATACCAATCAGTTCAAGTTTTGTTACAACTAATTTTCTGAATGCCAGCACCACAACTTTAAGTACCAATGAACTGTTGAATAGAGCAATCAAAGGATTTTACCTCACCGTCAATAGAGCACAGAGTACCGGACCTGGGGGGATAGCATTCTTTAATCTTACTGACTCAAGCAGACTGGAAGTTTATTACAAAAGTCAAAATGGTACTTTAACTGATACAGTTTTACACAAATTTCCTATTGTTAATAACGCGGTACCTGTAATCGCCGACTTTAAGCATGACTATAGCGGTACTGCTATACCTGCAAATTTGAATAGTACCAGACAGCAGGATGTTACTTATGTTCAAGGATTAGCAGGGCTTCGCACAAAGATTCGCTTTCCCCATATTCAGAAATTGAAAAACCTTGGAAATATTACGATCAATAAAGCAGAGTTAATTGTCTCAGTCATTGGTAGAACAGATGGATTTAAACCTGCTTCAAGACTAATCATGTACCGCACTGACATTGCAAGTCAAAGACAATTCATTCCTGATTTCAGTACAGAACCTGCATTCTCTTTAACTGATGTTGATTTTGGTGGTTTTTATGACTCAACTAAAAAACACTACAGATTTCAAATCACAAGCTATATTCAGGATATTTTATCAGGTAAACTGAAACAATACGACACCTATATTGCGCCGGTCAGTACCGATTACAATCGCTCTGTTGGTCCTGCAGTATCAGGAAGTTCAGCGGGTGGGTCTATTCTTGGCAGCGGGAAATCCGGAGTCAGCTATCAGATGAAACTTAGAATAATTTATAGTAAAATAAATTAAGGATCCCTAATCCTTTATTTTCTTCCGGCAAATTGTTAGTTTCGGTCAATTAAATTATAATTATGTGTGGAATAGTTGGTTACATCGGACATCGTGATGCCTGGCCTATAATTATCAAGGGACTGCAAAGACTTGAGTACAGAGGATATGACAGTGCCGGAGTGGCGCTCATGAACGGCAATCTGAATATTTATAAAAAAGCCGGAAAAGTAAGTGATCTCAAGCTTTCAGTTGAAGGCAAAAACCTGCATGGAACTATTGGTATGGGGCATACACGCTGGGCAACGCATGGCGAACCTTCAGACCGCAATTCACATCCTCATACATCTGGTCAAGGTAACCTTGCGATTATCCACAATGGGATAATAGAAAACTACTCCAGCCTGAAAGAAACATTATTGTCAAGGGGGCATATTTTTAGTAGTGATACAGATACTGAGGTTCTGATCCATTTAATTGAAGATATACAATCACAAACTGGCCTTGAAATCAGGGAGGCAGTCAGAATTGCGCTTGATAAAGTGATTGGTGCATACGCGATTGTAATCATGGATAAAGATAAACCCGATGAATTAATTGCGGCACGCAAGGGTAGTCCCATGGTTTTGGGAGTTGGACTTGGCGAATATTTTATTGCGTCTGATGCTTCCCCGATCATAGAATATACTAAAAATGTGATTTACCTGAATGATAACGAAATTGCTTTTATTAACCGGGACGAATTACTGATAAAGAATATTGACAATACTATTCAGATTCCCTATGTTCAGGAACTGGAGTTAAAACTCGAAATGCTTGAAAAAGGGGGATTTGACCATTTCATGCTTAAAGAGATTTTTGAACAGCCAAGGTCTATTAAAGACTGTATGAGAGGTCGTATTTATCCTGATGAGGGTTATGTACAACTAGGCGGCATCAAAGAATATGCAGAAAAACTAAAAAGCATTGACCGGATTGTAATTGTTGCCTGTGGAACTTCCTGGCATGCTGGATTAGTTGGAGAGTACCTGATAGAAGAGTATTCCCGCATACCTGTTGAAGTTGAATATGCATCAGAATTCAGGTATCGTAACCCGATAATTTCAGAAAAGGATATTGTAATTGCAATTTCACAATCAGGAGAAACAGCTGATAC
>CAMCTU010000020.1 GCA_945878525.1 Sphingobacterium thalpophilum | reverse complement strand
AAAGAATGGGTAGTTGTTGACGCTCAAGGAGAGATTTTGGGGCGCTTGTCTTCTAAGATCGCAATGATCATCAGAGGAAAAAACAAGCCATCGTACACCCCACACGTAGATTGCGGAGATAATGTTATCGTTATCAATGCAGACAAAGTAAAACTCACTGGAAACAAATTTGCTGAAAAGCAGTATGTTTCCTACACCGGTTATCCTGGTGGGCAGAAATTCATTTCTCCGAAAGAGTTAATGGCTAAGCATCCTACCCGTGTGGTAGAGAAGGCTGTACGTGGAATGTTACCTAAAAACAGTTTGGGTCGTGCATTGTACAAAAACCTGTTTGTTTATGCAGGTACAGAACATCCGCATTCAGCTCAAAATCCTACAACCATTAAACCGTAATTAAGAGAAATGTCAACTACAAACACTTCAGGAAGAAGAAAAACCGCAGTTGCACGCATTTATCTAACAGATGGAAGCGGCAACATTACCGTAAACGGTAAAGATTACAAGGAGTATTTTCCAACATTGCCATTACAATACATCGTAATGCAGTCAACCGAAGTTTCTGAATCAACAGGAAAATTCGATGTGACTGTAAACGTTGCCGGCGGTGGTGTTAAAGGACAGGCAGAAGCCGTTCGTTTAGCAATTGCCAAGGCTATTGTAGAGCTGGACCCAGAGAAAAAACCTGCATTGAGAGCAAAAGGCATTATGACCCGCGATGACCGTATGGTTGAGCGTAAGAAACCAGGTCGTAAGAAAGCCCGTAAGAAATTTCAATTTAGTAAACGTTAATCTCAGGAGGATCAGACAATGGCAAGAACAACATATCAGGATTTATTGGATGCAGGTGTACATTTTGGTCACCTTACCCGCAAATGGGATCCGAAAATGGCACCGTACATTTTCATGGAGCGTAATGGCATCCACATTATAGACTTAAATAAAACTTTAACAAAATTAGAAGAAGCTGCGGCTGCGATCAAACAAATCGTAAAATCAGGACGTAAGATCTTATTTGTTTCTACAAAGAAACAAGCTAAAGATATTGTTGCTGAGCAGGCTCGTTCTGTAAACATGCCTTATGTAACCGAACGTTGGTTAGGTGGTATGTTAACTAACTTTGCTACAGTTCGTAAGTCAATCAAAAAAATGTCTAACATCGATAAGATGACCAAAGACGGAACTTTTGATGTTTTATCGAAAAAAGAAAAATTAATGATTCAGCGTGAGCGTATTAAACTAGAGGCACTTCTTGGAGGTATCGCTGATTTGAACCGTCTTCCTGCTGCATTATTTATTATTGATGTAAAGAAAGAGCATATCTCAGTTGCTGAAGCGATGAAATTAAACATCCCTACTTTTGCAATGGTTGATACCAATTCGGATCCGTCAAACATAGACTTCCCGGTTCCAGCGAATGATGATGCTACCAAATCAATTACATTGATCATGGACGTTATTATGAAAGCTATCCACGAAGGTTTGGATGAACGTAAACGCGAGAAAGAGGAAGAAGCTGATAAGGAAGCTGCAGCTGCAAAAGCTAAGGTTGATTCTGATGGCGAAGCTAAAGAAGAATCATCAAACCCAGGTAAACGTACCCGCAAGGCAACAAGTCCGGAAGGTATAGCAGTAGAAGCCGAGCCTGAAGCGAAAAGTGAAGAGTAAGGGCCTTGCCCCAACCCTCTCCTGAGTAAACGGAGGAAATAAAATTCATATTAAAACATTTATCTTTCTTAACCCCGCCGAAAGCGGGGGATAGAAAGCAACCTAAAAGAAATAAAATGTCTACAGTACAAATTACTGCCGCAGATGTAAATAAATTACGCCAACAAACCGGAGCCGGTATGATGGATTGCAAAAAAGCATTAACCGAAGCTAATGGAGATTTCGAAGCGGCTATTGATAACCTTCGTAAAAAAGGTGCAAAAGTTGCAGCAAGCCGTCAGGATCGTGAATCAAATGAGGGTGTTGTTATTGCAAAAACAACAGCTGACGGGAAACGCGGAATTATAGTTGAATTCAATTGTGAAACCGATTTCGTGGCAAAGAATGCTGATTTCGTGGCCTTTGCAAATAGTATTGCTGATCTGGCGGTTGAAAAAAATCCTGCTTCACTGGAAGAATTAACTAACCTTGAGTTAAACGGAGAAAAATTAGCTGATACTATCATTTCTAAAACCGGTACAATAGGTGAGAAAGTTGGAGTTTCAAAATTTGAAACAATAACAGGAGAAAAAGTAATCGCTTACATCCACGGGAATTACAGACTTGGTGTGTTAGTTGCTCTAAGCACTAACCCTGCGAGTGCTGATGAGATTGGAAAAGATGTTGCCATGCAAATTGCTGCCATGAACCCTGTTGCAATAGATAAGGGTGACGTTGATTCTAAAACCATTGAGAGAGAACTTGAAATTGCTAAAGATGTGATCCGTGCAGAAGGTAAGCCTGAAGAAATGGTTGAAAAAATCGCCGCAGGTAAACTTAATAAATTCTACAAAGATTCTACCTTGCTAAATCAGGAGTTTGTTAAGGACTCTTCTAAAACTGTTGCACAGTTTTTAAATGATGTAGAAAAAGGCCTCACCGTTACCGCATTTAAACGGGTTCAGTTAGGAGCTTAATTTAAATCCTCTCCAAATTGGAGGGGATTTTTTTTGCCTTTATTTTTTACACTATGGATCAAGCACTTATTAATGCCTGTATTTTTACCGGGGAAGAAAGACTGGATGATAAAGCCTTATTAATAAGTAACGGAAAAATCCATTCTATCGTAAATCCTGTACAGATTCCTGAAAGCTTTAAACCAATAGATCTTTCAGGTTTGATCATAGCTCCTGGACTTATTGATCTTCAAATTTATGGCAGTGGCGGTAAATTATTCGGAGCATTACCAGATGTTGAGGGCCTGGAACAAATGGAAAATGATCTTATCTCCCAAGGTACCACCGGATTTTTCGCTACGGCAGCAACAAACAGTGATGAGGTGGTACTGAAAGCGATTGATGCCGCTAAAGCTTATCGCAAAAGAGCAACAGGTAATTTTCTTGGTCTTCATCTTGAAGGACCTTATCTGAACTTAAAGCGTAAAGGAGCCCATCCTGAAAAATATATCAAAAAAGGAACGCTTTCAGAAATAAAAAGCTGGGTAGAGCGGGCAGAAGGTGAATTAAAAATGATGACTATTGCTCCCGAATTGCAGGATCAGGAATTGATAGATTTCCTCCATTCAAACAATATCATTATTTCTGCCGGACATAGCGATGCAAGCTATGAGGAAGCTTTGTCCTTTTTGAATAATCCGGTACAGGCTGCTACCCATCTTTACAATGCCATGCCTCCAATTCATCATCGTGTAGCCGGACTGATACCCGCAATTTTTAAACTAAAACCTTATACTAGTATAGTGGCTGATGGTGTTCATGTGAGTTTCCCAATGATTGAACTGGCTAAACGTGAATTAGCTGATCGGTTATTTCTGATTACTGATGCAGTTACTGAAACAAATGAAGGAATTTATCAGCACGAATTTAAAGGTGATAGGTATACCATGCCTGACGGGACACTTTCCGGTTCATGTCTATCTATGCTCAAAGCGGTGGAAAACTGTGTCTTGAAGGTTGGAATATCCCTTGAGGAGGCATTACGTATGGCATCAACTTATCCTGCCCGTTTGATTGGAGATAATATGCGGGGCTTGATTAAGCAAGGAAGAAGAGCAGATATCATAGTAATAAATAAAGAAATCAAACATCATAGTACTTACTTTTCAGGTAAACTCAATAAAATATTTTAATAACTTTAAAAAAATATCTCCATGAAGTACAAACGTATCCTTTTAAAATTAAGCGGCGAAGCATTGATGGGTGAGAAACAATACGGTATCGACATTGATCGTGTTGCTCAATATGCCAGAGACATACATGCAGTGCACGCAAAAGGGATTGAGATTGCACTTGTGATTGGAGGCGGTAATATTTATCGCGGTCTGAGCGCCGAAAAAGCAGGTATGGATCGTGTGCAGGCAGATTATATGGGAATGCTTGCAACTGTAATCAATAGCATGGCTTTACAAGATGCTTTAGAAAAAACCGGGGTGAAAACACGTTTGCTGACTGCCATTAAAATGGAGCAGATCTGCGAACCATTCATTCGCCGCCGTGCAGTTCGTCATCTTGAAAAAGGAAGAATCGTAATATTTGGCGCAGGAACTGGAAATCCATATTTTACTACCGATACTGCGGCATCTTTGAGAGCAGTTGAGATTAATGCAGATGTGGTCATGAAAGGAACGAGGGTAGATGGGATTTACTCTGCTGACCCATTGAAAGAACCTGATGCCACACGATATGATGAAATAACATTTGACGAGGTTTATAAAAAGAATCTCAATGTGATGGATATGACTGCTTTCACATTATGCCAGGAAAATAACCTGCCAATCATTGTATTTGATATGAATAAACCAGGTAATTTAATGCGTCTGATAGATGGTGAACCGATTGGTACCTTGGTAAAAGGTTAATAAATCAAAGTCTGATAAGGACTTAAATTCCTGAGAATAACGTGAATTTAATTAATTTTACAGATCGAACAGATATATTATGAACGAGCTAATTAAGAAACAACTAGATGATGCCAAAGCTCATATGGAAAAAGCCATTGAGTTTTGTGACAATGAATTGGTAAAAATTCGTGCAGGCAAAGCCATGCCTTCTATGCTTGACGGGATATTTGTAGATTATTATGGAACACCAACTGCTTTAAACCAGATTGGTACTGTCAATACCCCTGATGCACGTACCTTAGTGGTGCAGCCTTGGGAAAAAACCATGCTTATTCCGATAGAACGAGCAATTATGGAGGCAAATATAGGTCTAAACCCGCAAAATGACGGTGTTGTAATTCGTCTAAACGTTCCACCACTAACAGAAGAACGCAGAAGAGACCTGGTAAAAAAAGTAAAGGAAGAGGCTGAAAAAGGTCGTATTGCTGTCAGAAATATCCGTAAAGATGCCAATGAAAAGATCAAACGCTCAAAATCTGAGGGAGTTTCTGACGATGAAATTAAAACAGGTGAAGGTGATGTTCAAAAATTAACGGACTCATTTATTTTAAGAATTGACAAACTTATGGAGGCCAAGGAAAAAGATATCATGACTGTCTGAACTATTTATAATAATAACTATTTGGGGAATATGGCTTAAGCACTATTCCCTTTTTTAATTTTGTTACCCTATGAAACTATTAGCAGACTACTTAAAAAATTATAAAGGGCTTATTGCTCTAGCTCTGCTTCTGGCAGCAGTAAACCAAATCTTTTCCTTACTTGATCCTTGGATATTCCGAAAGATTATCGACACCTATGTTACCCGTTACCAGGATTATACGACCGAGGAGTTCTTCCAGGGTGCCGGATTACTTATTCTTGCAGCAATAGGTGTGGCAATGGTTTCGCGGGTAGCAAAAAACTTTCAGGATTATTATGTAAACGTGATTACCCAAAGACTCGGAGCAAAGATTTACTCAGATGGATTGGCACATTCTCTTGAATTACCTTATTCAGTTTTCGAAGATCAGCGAAGTGGCGAAACTCTGGGAATCCTTCAAAAAGTAAGAACTGATACTGAAAAGCTAATTACTGCACTTATAAATATCGTGTTTACATCTCTGGTGGGAGTGACTTTTGTTTTCGTATATGCTATCAATATACATTGGTCGATTGCTGTAGTTTATGTTTCTGTTATCCCCATCCTTGGTGTGGTCAGTTCTGTACTGAGTAAAAAGATTAAAATTGTTCAGAAAACTATTGTCAGTGAAACTACAGCCCTTGCAGGATCAACCACTGAATCACTTCGCAATATTGAGCTGGTCAAGAGTCTTGGACTATCCAGTCAGGAAATAAAACGTCTTAGCAATACCACTGATAAGATCTTAAAACTTGAGCTAAAAAAAGTAAAATATGTACGCAGCATTAGTTTTATTCAGGGTACGCTTGTAAACTTATTGAGAAACATGATTCTGTTGTTAATGCTTTACCTGATATTTGCAGGCAGAATTAGTGTTGGTGAGTTTTTCTCGCTTTTTATCTACTCCTTCTTCATCTTCGGGCCATTACAGGAACTTGGAAACATCATCAATGTCTATCGTGAAACTGAAGTATCTCTGGATAATTTCAGAGGAATTCTAAGCACTCCGAAAGAAAAGAAACCCTTAAATCCTGAGATTCTTGGACGAATAAATAGCCTGAAATTTAATTCAGTAAGTTTCAAACATCAGTCGGCAAACCGATATGCTCTGGAAAATATTTCCTTTGAAACTCAAAAAGGACAGACAATCGCATTCGTTGGCCCCTCCGGGTCTGGAAAAACTACACTGGTAAAACTACTTGTTGGTTTGTATCACCCTGCTTCCGGACAAGTACTTTATAATGATATTACGGGAACAGATATTGATCTGGATGAATTGCGTGAAAAAATAGGTTTCGTTACACAGGATACTCAATTATTCTCTGGCACCATCCGTGAAAATCTGCTTTTTGTTCGACCTGATGCAAGTGATGAAGACTGCCTGCGTGTATTACAAAAAGCAGCTTGTCAGAATTTACTTGCCCGTGCTGATAAAGGATTAGATACTGTGATTGGAGAGGGCGGTGTAAAAGTATCCGGAGGTGAAAAACAGCGCTTATCAATTGCCAGAGCCTTGTTGCGTGAGCCCAATATCCTGGTATTTGATGAAGCTACTTCTTCATTAGACTCAATTACTGAAGAAGAGATCACAGAAACAATTCGGGATGTATCAGTCATTCAGGATCATATAACAATTCTAATTGCGCACAGACTTTCTACTATTATGCATGCTGATAAGATCTTTGTACTTGAGAAAGGCCATATCATTGAATCTGGAGAGCACGATGAGCTTATCGCTGAAAAAGGCTTATATTATGCAATGTGGCGCCAACAAATTGGGGAAAAGTACAGCTCAGGAATATAGTTTTTTATTTATATTTAGTAAAAAATGCCGTGAACAATTTGCTTTACCTTAACATTGGGCTTTTAGAAATTTTTGTTTTATTGCTCTTTATACCATTGTTTATCCTAAAAATCTATTGTCTTTTCGACATATCCCGCTCAAAATTTAATGAACCTCTCAATAAATTACTTTGGGTTATTATTGTGATTTTCGTTCCTTTAATAGGCGAAGTACTTTATTTGTTTGTTGGAAGGAGTCAAAAGAAAGTTTTCGATAAGGTCAATAAGCAGGAAACCATTTGATTTTACTTTAAAATCAAAATATACCTTCTAAAATAATAGCAGGTACATTGAAAATCATTATTTTTAATTTCGTTTTCTAGGTATTTAGTCCATATACTATTATTATATACAGCTTCAATTCATTATGCCTGACAGAAACGCATAAAATAGTATAAATCGTTTTTATCATTATTGCTCCGTATCTTGAAAACCTGTTTCAAACTCTGGGCTGTAAAAAACAAAAATCATTATGATCACATTAATAACTCTACTTTTTATAGGAAGTATCTTTAGATTTCTTTTTGGCATACTTTGGGCATTATTGGTCATTTATACTTTACTGGACCTGTTTAAAAGCAATAAGCCAACCAACATAAACTACTTTGGCTCATTGTGATTCTGATTGCACCAATATTTGGTTCAATCATCTATTTAGTTTTGGGAAGATCAAACAGAATCTAATCTTTGTTCATTTGCTTTAGACCCAAATGGACAAGTTTTTTGGTTTTCAAAAAAGTAAAAAATACAATAAACAGCGTCACAGCACCTCCAAAAAGGACTGACGGAATAGTCCCCATTAGTTTTGCAGTTGCTCCCGACTCAAATGCACCAATCTCATTCGATGAATTAATAAACATGCCATTAACAGCAGAAACCCTTCCACGCATTTCCTGGGGGGTTAGCAATTGCAATATAGTGGAACGGATTACTACACTGACACTGTCAAATGCACCTTCGAAGAAAAGACAGATCAAAGACAGATAAAAATTTCGTGAAAGTCCAAAGCAGATAATAGATACACCAAAACCAGCAACGGCCAACAGCAGGTTTCTCCAAGGTTTGTTCATTGGGGGGTATCTGGCCATAATAAACATCGTAAGTACCGCACCTGCAGCTGGGGCGGCACGCAAGAATCCAAGACCCTCAGAACCCACTTTCAAAATATCATGAGCAAAAATGGGCATTAGTGCAACTGCGCCTCCAAAAAATACTGAAAACATATCCAGACTTAATGCTCCCAGAATCATTTTGTTATTAAAGACGAATTTGATACCCTCTGAAAGACTTTTAAATATACTTTCTCTGGGAACAAACTGAGGTGGATAATTTTTAACAAAAAAGAAAATACAAGCCAATGCCATGGCCATGAAACTTACAATCACTACAAAACAAGCTGTAATACCACTGAAAGCATATAATAAACCACCAACCGCTGGCCCCATAATGGAAGCAACCTGCCAGATTCCACTGTTCCAAGTCGATGAATTTACATAATGATCTCTCGGGATGATCTGAGCCACCAGTGTAAAGGCTGTAGGAGAATAAAAACCTCTGGCGATACCCACAAAAAATATCATCAGATACATAATCAAAATGACTGATTTCTGTCCCAAATACTTTAATACCTCAGGGCTGGATACAAGTGCCAATATCAAACTTGATAGCAGCATCGCCAGGATAATCCAGATCATTAATTTCTTCTTATCAGATTTATCAGCAATATACCCACCATATAGAGTCACCGCTATTGATGGAATAGCTTCTGCAAGGCCAATAAGACCCAAGGAAAGCGGATCTTTGGTTAGCTGATAAATATGCCAACCAACAACAACAGCTTGCACCTGATAGGCAAAAGTGAATAAAAAACGCATGGCCAGATAATAGCGGAACTCCGGAAAACGCATGGCGATGTAGGGATCACTTTTGGTCCGGGAGCTTGTGGCTTCAGTTTCACTCATTAAATTAAATATAAAAGCGTATCTAAATTCATAATTACCTTGTACCGTACTGATCAATCAGATAGATCAAACTAGCCATGGAAGCAGCTCCGAGTTCCAATTCACGCTTGTTAACATTTTCAAACAAATCATTACTTGAGTGATGTAAATCAAAATAACGCTGTGTATCTGGCCTGAAGCCAATTAAAACTATTCCAGAAATACCACGCAGAGGTCCGATATCAGCTCCACTTCCTCCACTTTTAAATTGATCAACCTGATAAGGCTCAAGAAGTGGTTTCCATTTAGAAAAATGAGCAAGTGCTTCCGGGGTACCTTCTATAGAGAATCCACGCGGCGTGAATCCACCTTCATCAGATTCCATGGCTGCAATATGCTTTTCATTTTTCAACCTGGCAAGCTCAGCATATTTAGTACCACCGCGCAATCCATTTTCTTCATTCATAAACATTACTGCCCTTATGGTGTTTTTTGGCTTAATGTTTAATGCCTTAAAGATTCTCAAAACTTCAATTGCTTGTACAATTCCGGTTCCATCATCATGAGCACCTTCAGCAAGATCCCATGAATCAAGGTGCCCACCAACCGTGATTATTTCCTCAGGATTTTTACTTCCGAGGATTTCACCAATCACATTATAGGATACAGCATCAGGTAAGGTGCGACAGTTGAGCTTAAAATAAAATTGAATAACAGGTAGTTTTCTAAGTTTTAATTTTTGGCTCAATAAATTGGCAGCTTTTGTACTGATAGCAGCAGCAGGAATTTTTGTAACACCTTCCTGATATCGCATTCCTCCGGTATGAGGAAATTCATCAATAACACTAGACATAGAGCGAACAATAACTCCAATAGCTCCAAGTTTTGCAGCTTCAATTGCTCCCTGACCACGCTGATTAACAGCACCCCCATATGCGTCGAATGTATTTACAAACTTAGGATCAAAAGGGCGGTTGAAAAATATGATCTTGCCTTTTACAACTTGTTCACCTAATCCTTTTAATTCTTCAAAACTCTGGACTTCCAGGATTGGAGCACTTATACCTTGGAGGGGACTTGCGATGGAACCACCAAGGGCAGCGATAGGCACTGGTATCTTCGTATTACCTTCTATAATATAAGCAACTTCTTTTGCTCCACGTTCCCAAACAGGCACCATTAATTCCTGAAGATAGACCCTGTCAAAACCATAGTCTTCCATAAGCTTTTTGGTCCAATCGACAGATTTTTGCGCATTAAGGGAGCCACTTAACCTTGGTCCTATTTTTTTACACAAATAGGCCAGATTAGTATAGGCATGACCATCTGCGAGAGCTTGATCATAAATCCTTCGGATTACTAAAGAGTCGGAATTTTGGGCAAACAGTGAAGCTCCTACAAAGAGAATCGGTAACAAAATTATACAGAATTTCATTTTATACATATAAAACATTTATAAAATCACTTGATCAGGATATTTTGTCCCAGCTGATTCCAGCTGATTTCTGATCAAAATACTGTCTCAATAGTAAATTTGATTCATTCTTTAATTCAGGATCATCCTCAAGAACCTTAATAACAGTTTCCCGAGCCTCAGCTAAAAGTTTCTGATCCAAACTAAGATTAGCTAATTTTAAATCAAGCACTCCACTTTGCCGGGTTCCTTCAATATTTCCCGGACCTCTAAGCTTAAGATCAATTTCTGCGATCTCAAAGCCATCGTTGGTTATTACCATAGTTTCCAATCGGGTCCTGGCATCACTGCTTAACTTATTTCCTGACATTAAAATACAAAATGATTGTTCAGCACCCCTGCCGACCCTTCCACGTAATTGATGCAGTTGAGATAAACCAAAGCGTTCGGCATTTTCAATAATCATTACACTGGCATTTGGTACGTTAACTCCAACTTCAATCACAGTTGTAGCTACCATAATCTGTGTTTCTCCTTTTACAAAACGCTGCATTTCTGAAGCCTTATCCTTAGCTGCCAGTTTACCATGAACAATACTAATCTGATATTCAGGCATCGGAAATTCATCAATAATGGATTCAATTCCTGCTTCCAGGTATAAAAGATCAAGTTTTTCACTTTCCTTAATCAAAGGGTAAACAATATAAATCTGCCTGCCTTTGGAAATCTCCTCACGCATAAACCCAAACATCCTCAAGCGTTGGCTATGAAATAAATGAACAGTCTTAATTGGTTTTCTACCCGCAGGAAGTTCATTGATAATTGAAACATCAAGATCTCCATAAAGAGTCATGGCTAATGTACGTGGAATTGGAGTCGCTGTCATTACCAAAACATGAGGTGGAATCACATTTTTGCGCCATAATTTCGCACGTTGCTCCACACCAAAGCGGTGTTGTTCATCAATCACTACGAGTCCCAGATTTTTAAATTTAACAACATCCTCAATCAAAGCATGTGTACCAACAAGAATATCAAGTTCACCATTCTCCAAGCGCTGATGAAGACTTAGCCTAGCCTTTTTCAAAGTAGACCCCGTTAATATTTCCACATTGATAAAGTCATCGCCTAACAAGCTTTTAATTGACAAGTAGTGTTGCTGTGCTAGAATCTCAGTGGGAGCCATTATACATGCCTGATAGCCATTATCTATTGCCAAGATCATTATCATTAAAGCTACGACAGTCTTTCCACTACCCACATCACCCTGGAGCAAACGATTCATTTGAACTCCACGCTGAGTATCCAGCCTAATTTCCTTAATTACACGCTTTTGGGCATCAGTAAGTTTAAAAGGTAATTTTTCTGAATAAAAAGTGTTAAAATTATCACCAACGTTATTAAAGACAGCACCTTTGAATTTCTGAGTCCGTAAAAGTTTAGTCCGTAAAAGTTTTAATTGTATAAAAAACAATTCATCAAATTTCAGACGGATCTCTGCATCCTTAAGTATTTGATTATTTTCCGGAAAATGAATATTGTACAAGGCTTTCTGCAAGCTAATTAGCTTATGTCTTTCCAATAAATAATCAGGCAGGGTTTCACTTATTTGCCTGATTACCTGATCTATGAGTGCAGCCTGAGCCCTTTGAATACCCTTACTATCAAGGTTGAATTGCTTTAACTTTTCAGTAGAGCTATAGACTGGCTGAAGGGTAAGATTACCTTTATTTTCTACATTAGGTTGATAAGGCTCAAGTTCAGGATGCGAGATTGAAAAGTGTCCGTTAAATATTGCAGGTTTACCAAAAGCGATAAAGACGGATCCTGGTTGAATAGTTTTGTCAATCCATCTAATACTTTGAAACCATACTAATTCTATGCTTCCTGTTTCATCCTTAAAGCGAGCCACAAGCCGTTTTGCTTGCTTTTCTCCCAATATTTCCTTTGAAATGATTCGCCCAAGAATTTGAACTGAGGGTAGATCAGGACTAAGTTCACTAATCTTATAAAAGCGGGTTCGGTCTATATATCGGAAGGGATAATAATGCAGAAGCTCGTTATAAGTAAAGATCTCAAGATCCTTCTTAAGAATCTCTGCACGCTGAGAACCTATACCTTTTAAATACTCTACAGGAGTTTTTAAGATTTGCTCTGCCAAACCAGTTAGGGAGTAATTTCCGACAAATCATTAGCCGGAACTTTAAACAACATTTCTTTGATCGTATTCCAGTTAAAAACTACAATAGCAATAAACAGCAACAAATAAGCATATACCTGATGCAGACTTATTTCTTCGTGAAAGTAAAAAAAGGCGACTGCAAAAGCAACAATTGGGTTAAGATAAATAATGATTCCCAAGGTAGAAGAAGGCATACCAATCAAGGCATAAAGGCTTAAAAACAACGGTATAATTGTAAAGAAAATTGCAATTACCAAGATATCTATCCAGAAGAAAGTTTCAAAAGGAAAAGTTTCAATACTAAACATATAAAAAGGAAATATGATTATTGATGCAATCAACAGTTGCAGACCCAGCATATTAAACTTGTCGATCTTATTTAATACTTTCTGAACGATCAGGAAGAACGTATAAAGTGCTGCAATAAATATAGACCATAATACATCACTCATAGAACCTTGTGCCAGAATAATTATACTAAGAGAAGCAATTCCAAGTGCAACAAGCTTAAATCTACTGAGACGCTCTTTAAGAATCAGAAAACCAGCAAGGGCTGTTATCAGTGGGCAAACCATGTATGCAAATGCTGCCGACTTTAAATTAACATTATTTACTGCATATATATAGGTGAACCAATTTCCACTTATTAATAGCCCCGATAAGAGGCAAAGAATTATAAGCTTTTTGCGACCATCCGTATTTAGAGAATAAAAATAATCAAGATCAACTTTTACCTGCTTAATTTGAAACAGTAGAATAAAAAGCCATGTCAATATCAGAGAGGTAAACAACCTATAATACAGTATTTCATCTGAGGGATAATGTTGTATTTTACGAAGTGGAATAGAGAAAAAACCCCACATTACCACAGATAAAACTGCAGCCAAAAAATATTTTAGTCTGCCAGCTTTCAATATCAGGCCTTAACTGCAATCATGGATATTTCTACATTGACATTTTTGGGTAATCCAAGAACAGCAACTGTTTCTCTTGCAGGAAAATTAGAAATAAAGTAGGAGCCATAGATTTCATTTACTTCGGCAAAATGGTTCATATCACTCAAGAAAATGGTGGCTTTAACTACACTTTCAAATGATAGGCCTGATGCTGACAATAGAGCCTCCAGATTCTTCATAACCTGTCGGGCTTCGTCGCCAATATTTCCAGTGATAAGCTGCCTTGTCGCAGGATCTATTGGGATCTGACCTGAAATAAATAACATACCTCCTGTTAGCACTGCCTGACTATAAGGCCCGATTGGTTCAGGAGCCTTGTCAGTGTAAATAATTGACTTCATGATTTATATTTAATAGTCAAAAGGAGTGTGTTAAGACACGCTTATAAAGCCCCATACTAAATCTTAAAATACATACCACTCAAGTAGTTTGAAAATGATACCGCCAAGGAATAGTAAAATTGCAATAGTATTAATTATATGCATCACCTTCAGATTAAAACTTGAAGGCCTTTTAGGATCGTGCTTTCTGAAAAAATACATAGATTAAAAATATAAAATAAAAAAGAATCCCGTACCGAAAATTTCGACACGGGATTATTTTTTTACAATATGCTTATATACAATATTGTTTATTGTTGTTTGATTTCAACACGACGATTTTGGGAACGTCCTGCTTCAGTTGCATTAGATGCAACCGGACGGCTTTCGCCATAAGCAGTAGTAGCAACTCTGTTAGAAGAAATACCAGCGTTAACTAGGTAAGTTTTAACTGAATTAGCTCTGTCTCTTGATAAAGTCATGTTATAATCTTCAGTACCTTCAGCAGAAGCGTGACCGTCTAACTGAACAACAGCAGATGTATTTGCTTTAAGTGAAGAACCTAAACCATCAAGAACTGAATAAGCTGAAGTTCTTAATACTGAAGAGTTAAACTCAAACTGGATTGGAACAACAGGACCAGATGCTGAAAACTCAGGACAACCATTCAATCTTGCGATACCTTTAACAGTAGGACATGCATCTTTTGAATCAGGAATACCATCAGCATCAACATCTAAAGGACATCCTGAACCATCAACCTTGATTCCTGCTTCAGTATTAGGACATTTGTCTAATTTGTCAGCAACACCATCACCATCTGAATCTTTTAACAGATCAGCAGCTTCAAGTGCACTTACACGACCTTTTAAAGCATCAACCTCTTGACGTAATGTTGGATCTTTTAATTCATCATACATCATGGCAAGTGGGTTAACCCAGTCTAAATTTGATTTTGCTGCAGAACCCAAAGAGAATTCAACACCTGCAGAAGCATAAGACCATTTATCTTTTGAGAAACTTTTTCCTTTAGTACCATCAAGATCATCAGCATCCAAGAAGTTCATGGTGTAACCAAGATCGAAGTTAACACGCTCAGAAACTTTGAATTTCATAGAAGCCCCTACTGGGAAATAAACATTACGGATGTTGTTACGATCTTTGTTAGGACCATAAGTTCCTTTTGCAGGAGTTGCATTAGGATTAATTTCTTTCCAGTTGTAAGCAATAACACCCATACCGGCTTTCACATTAAAATTCAACGCATTTTCTCTCTTCAGGAAATCAACTGAACCAACGTTTGCAACACCTGTTACATCAATTGCATTGCTGATTTGGGTAATTCCGCTTGTACGAGCTCCTAGGCCAAGATTAACAGTTGCGCCATCATTGTCATACGAAAGCTGTCCGCCCTGATAAGCTAACTGAAGTCCAAAAATATGGTCTAATTGCTTTCTTAATGTCACACCATAACCCAAAGATGGGCTCCAGTTAGAAAAATCATTAGTTCCGCCAATCATTACAACAGGCGCAAGAACTCCGGCATTGACACCTAAATTCCAAGACCTATACTGGGCTCTTCCACCAAATACTTTGGCTGAAGAGCTAGTAGCCTCTTGTGCTAAAGAAACCTCACTGAGGCCAAGCACTGCTACTAATGAAAACACGAGTGCTTTCTTTAATGTAGAATAATTCATAATAGTTTTTTTTAAAGGTTAACAAATATCATTTAGTGTAATTTACACAAAAATAGTCATAAGTTTGACTTGTGCAAATAATCAAACACTGTTCCAATCATTTTCTCAAATTAAATTTACGTTAACCATTATTTTTTCTGTACGAAATAATATCGCCTGATCATGAAATATCCCTGCATTGACAAGCAACTATTCGAAAAAAATCGCCAAAATTTTATAAAAAGGCTATCTCCGAACTCTATAGCCATATTTCAATCCAATGATGAATTTCCGAGGAGTGGCGATCAAACCCATATATTCAAACAAAACGCTGATCTTTTTTACTTGAGTGGAATTGACCAGGAACAAACTATTTTATTTTTATTTCCTGATTGTCCTAATCCTTTATACAAAGAAATACTATTTATTAGACAAACCAATGAGCACATAGCCGTGTGGGAAGGTCATAAATTAACTTTAACAGAAGCAAAAAATATATCCGGAATCAAAAATGTGTATTGGTTAGAAGAATTCTGGAATATACTTCCATCTATTATAAGTTATGCCAATAATATATATCTGAATTCTAATGAGAATGATCGTTATGCACATCAGGTTCCTTATCGTGATATCAGATTCATAGAAAAAATTAAAAATCTTTATCCATTACATAAATATGAACGAGCTGCCCTGATTATGCGTGAGCTCCGTCCTGTAAAATCCGAAATTGAGGTTGAACTAACAAAAAAAGCATGTGAAATTACCCGGGACGCTTTTGTCAGAGTTATAAAATTTATTAAACCGGGTGTAGCCGAATACGAAATTGAGGCTGAAATAATTCACGAATTCCTGAGGCAAAGGTCAAGCGGACATGCATACAATCCAATTATCGCATCCGGCAAAAATGCAAATATCCTTCACTACAACGATAACAATCAGATCTGCAAGGATGGTGATGTGATCTTGTTTGACTTTGGTGCGGAATATGCAAACTACAATGCTGATATGAGTCGCTCCGTGCCGGTAAATGGGCGTTTCAGTAAACGACAAAAAGATGTTTATAATTCGGTTCTGAGGATAATGAAAGAAGCCAGAAAGATGCTTCTACCAGCAACAATATGGAACGAATACCATACCGAAGTTGGTAAAATGGTTGAATCTGAATTGATTTTACTTGGCTTACTTGACAAACAGGATATAGCTAAACAAGATCCCAAAGCTCCACTTTATAAAAAATATTTTATGCATGGCACTTCACATCATCTTGGTTTGGATGTACATGATTTTGCCAGCAGATATAAACCTTTTGAAGCTGGAAATATTTTGACCTGTGAACCTGGAATTTATATTCCTAAGGAAGACTTGGGAATACGCATTGAGAATAATATTCTGATAACAGAAAATGGAAATATTGACCTAATGGATGATATTCCGGTTGAGATAGAAGAAATAGAATCAATTATGAACTCTTAATGTTCACCTGAAAAGCATCTATAAACTTATAAAGATTAAAATCCGCATTAGCAGCGGCTTTGATGATTTCCTGTTGTAACAGCATTTTATTGATGTTCCTCATTTTATGATGTTGAAGAAGCTTCCAGGCTTTTTCTGCTAATAAAAAGGTTCGTCTTGTATTTACCTTGCCTGCCCGACTTCTGATTGCTTTCACCAATTCTTCAATCCCAATTGCTTTATCAGCAACTGTTTTGATTACAGGAATGTGCTCTGGCCACTGGTGTACAAGTTTTTTGAGATTATTCGCAAAAGTATCGGCACCTTCCCTGTCGGATTTGTTCAAAACGAATATATCTGCTATCTCCATTAAACCTGATTTCATGTTCTGGATCTCATCACCAGACTCAGGAACCAGCACCACCACACTGACATCTGCAAGTCCGGCAATTTCAACTTCCGTCTGACCCACACCTACGGTTTCAACTATAATAACATCAAAGTCAGCAGCTTTGAGAACATCACACATTTCAATTGTTTTGCCAGATAAGCCCCCCAAGGAACCCCTGGTCGCCAATGAACGGATATAAACGTTCGGTTTATTGAACTGCTCTGCCATTCTAACACGATCACCAAGGAGAGATCCCAGATTAAATGGAGATGTTGGATCAACAGCAAGAACAGCAATTCGCTTACCCTCGCCACTCAATTGATTTATTATTGCATTAACCAGCGTACTTTTACCTGCTCCAGGAGGGCCAGTTATTCCGATTACAATAGCATTACCTAATTCGAGACCTCTTAACAGGTTATCTGAGCCTGGTAAATCATTTTCTACAATTGTTAACTCCCTGGCTAATTTTTTAAAGTCTTTGAGCCGTATTGAATCACTATTTTTATCCGGCTGCATCTTTCAAAGTAAAAGTTTTAAATTTCATTTAACAATTTGAAACCATAAAACAAAAGAGGGTATTTTATTTAACTTTAGCCAATTATTTTGATCAAATGAAAGTAACTGGTTTTTCATTCATCCGTAACGCAGTTAATAATGACTACCCTGTTGTACAGGCAATTCTTTCCATTTTACCTGTTTGCGATGAATTTGTGCTTGCAGTTGGCGATTGTACTGACAATACTCTGGAACTTATTGAAGGAATCGGTTCTCCAAAAATTAAAATCATTCATACCATTTGGGATGAAAGCATCCGTGAGGGTGGGCGAACATTCGCTCAGGAAACTGATAAGGCCTATGCTGCCATTTCAAAAGATACTGATTGGGCGTTCTACATACAGGGTGATGAATGTGTACACGAAAACTATCTTCCAGTAATACAAAAAGCAATGGTAGAAAACTTGAATAATGAAAATGTTGAAGGTCTCTTATTTAAATATCTGCATTTTTATGGTTCATATGATTTCATAGCTTCATCACGCCGATGGTATAGAAATGAAGTGAGAATATTAAAATTTCATCCTCAAATCCATTCTTACCGGGATGCTCAGGGTTTTAGAAAAAATGGAAGAAAAATAAAAGTAAAACCGATTGATGCCTATATCTATCATTACGGTTGGGTTCAGCCTCCTGCCGGGCTTGGAAATAAGGTTCGTAACTTCAATAAATTTTACCATGAGGATTCCTGGATTCAAGAGCATCTTCCTGAAAATGTTGAATTTGATTATGGCAATGCCGACCGTCTGATCAGATTTGAAGATAACCACCCACAGGTTATGAAGAAGCGGATTGAGGTTGGTAACTGGACTTTTAAGGTTGATCCCACGATATTGAAAAAGAAAATGAGTCTGAGACGTCGTATTTTACAAAGAATTGAAGACCTCTGGCAGTGGAGAATCGGAGAATATAAAAACTACAAAATTGTCTGATGACAACTCCATCAAATTCCCGGAAAAGTATTTCTGTTGTTATACCAAATTATAATGGTAAACATCTTCTTGAAAGAAACTTACCCTTTGTTTATGAAGCCTTAAATAACACTAAAATTGATTTTGAAATCATCATTGTTGATGATTTTTCCACAGATAACTCTGCGATTTTTATCACACAGAATTATCCACTGGTAATTTTAATGATCAATGAAAAAAATCATGGATTTTCATTCAGTTGTAACAAAGGAATAGCAATTGCCAATAAAGAGCTTGTACTGTTATTAAACACTGATATCGAGTTAAATAGTAATTTTTTTGAAAGCCAGTTTAAATATTTTGATCTTCCCGACACCTTTGGAGTGATGAGCAAAATCATCGGGGCTAAAAATGGTGAAACACAAGATACTGCAAGATTTTTAAAATACTCAGGATTTAAAATTAAAGCCAATAACTTTTTCCACCTTGAAAATGAGGATTTCCTTACTCCGACCGCCTATTTATCAGGTGCGAATGCATTGATTGACACAAAAAAACTGAAGGATATCGGCGGATTTGATGAAATCTTTTCTCCGTTTTATTGTGAAGACTTTGAATTGGGATTAAGAGCATGGCGCCTAGGTTGGAAGTGCTATTATGATCCTAAATCCTATTGTATTCATGACCATTCGTCAACAACAAAAAATTACCGAACACAGAACTGGGTTAAAGCTATTTTCTTTCGAAACAGGCTTTACGTTCATAAAATACATTTGAACAGTATCCGCTTGGCCTGTTGGTATCTGCAAATCATATTTTTTGATATGCTCTTTATGTGGATTGGTTTAAAATTTTACTACTACAAAAGTTTTGCAATGTTCTTGAATAACCAGAATCCCGCAAGACAGTCCCGTAAAAATTTAAAAGAATTGATGATTAGCCACCAAAGCACAATCAGTATTGATGATGTAATTAAAAAAATGAATGGGATGGTAGAAGGCCAAACAATCATTTTCAAACGAAATTAGACATCTTTCAAAATGATTAGCTTTGCGTTAGAATTCTTTTTATGAAAACCTATTTTCGACTTTTTGCTTTTGCCTCTCCTGTACAGAAATTTGCGTTTCCATTCTTTATCACGTCGGTATTAGGAATAATATTCGGACTTCTTAATTTCACTTTACTGATCCCGGTGTTTGAACTCTTATTCGATCAGTCTGGTAACGAAACCAGGGCATTAACCTCTGCTCCTACATTTGATTACAGCCTAAGCTATTTCAAAAAATTATTTTACTATTATTTTCAAAGCATAATTAATACTTCGGGCAAGGTTGGTGCTTTAAAGATGGTCAGTATTGCGATTGTTATATCGATAATACTGAGCAATTTGTTTAAATATTTGTCGGCAAGGGTAATTGAAAATTTCAGATTAATGATCGTAACCCGCATTCGTAGCAGTATTTTCAAAAAACTCACCGATATTGATATTCAATACTTTAGTAGTCAGCGTAAAGGAGACCTTATTTCCAGATTTATGACCGATGTAGTAACCATTCAGGACTCGATCATTCGCTCTTTGCAAGTTATTTTGCGGGAGCCCATTGCAATAATTCTAAATTTTGCTGTATTATTCACAATATCTGCTAAACTGACATTTTTTGCCCTGATCCTGATTCCAGTCTCCGGCTTGCTCATCTCAATAATAGTTAAACGGCTAAAGAAACATGCCACTGCGGCACAAGAATCATTAGGAGTATTAGTCTCCAGTATAGATGAAGGACTCAATGGAGTCAAAATCATCAAGTCCTTTAATGCTGAGTATTATATCCAGGAGAAATTCAATGCTATTAATATGTGGACCAGCAAGATCCACAGGAGGCTGGCCAGAAGGGTTTTACTGGCTGCACCGGTTTCCGAAATGATGGGGGTAATAACTGTAGCTGCGCTTCTGTTTTATGGTGGTACTCTTATTCTTGAAGAGGGCTCAGATCTTAAAGGGGCTGAATTTATTGGCTATATCATTATATTTTCACAGATCATTAATCCTGCAAAAGCCATTTCAGAGGCATTTGGTAATATCACTCAGGGCATATCTGCAGGTGATCGGGTATTTCAATTACTTGATGCCCCTGAAAGTATTACAGATAAACCAAACCCGGTTTCAAAAACCTCATTCAACGAATGTATCGAATTGAAAAATGTCTCCTTCGCTTATGGTGAAAAAGTAGTGTTGACAAATATTAATTTCAAAATATTAAAAGGCAGTACAGTTGCCTTGGTGGGTCCATCCGGTGGAGGAAAAACAACACTCATGGATCTCTTGCCGAGATTTATGGATCCTTTAGATGGTGAGATCTGTTTGGATGGACTTAATATAAAGGATATCAGCATGGCTGATGTCAGGGCATTAATGGGAATTGTGAATCAGGAATCGATCCTTTTTAATGATACCGTTTTTAATAATATCGCTTTTGGAAGATCATTTACAAAGGAAGAAGTTGTTGAAGCTGCCAAGATTGCAAATGCACATGAGTTTATTATCAATACCTCAGATGGCTATCAAACCAATATAGGTGACCGGGGGATGAAATTATCTGGCGGACAAAAACAACGAATTTGCATCGCAAGGGCTGTTCTCGCCAATCCACCTATTCTTCTGCTTGATGAAGCCACATCAGCGCTAGATACAGAATCAGAAAAAGTAGTTCAAAATGCCTTGAAAAATTTAATGAAAAACCGCACTTCTATTGTTATTGCCCACCGTCTTAGTACTATTCAGGAGGCTGATCAGATTATTGTTCTCGAGAATGGTAAGATTGAAGAACAGGGAACTCATAATGAACTAATCAAATCAGATGGTCTATATAGAAGGTTGATTGACATGCAAACTTTCAACGAATAAAAATGAATGATAAAGTACTGGTTTCTATAGCTTTATGTACTTATAACGGTGAAGCTTACTTAAAACAACAACTGGATTCGATAGTAAATCAAAGCTATCCGGAAATTGAGCTAATTGCTGTTGACGATTGCTCTTCTGATAATACTTTAAACATTTTAAAAGAATATTCAGCTAAGTACTCCTTCATAAACCTATTTATCAATCCTGAAAATCTGGGTTATATTAAAAATTTTGAAAAAGCCCTTAGCTTGTGTAATGGTGATTATATAGCTTTATCTGATCAGGATGATATCTGGGATTTAAATAAGATAGAAAAGCAGGTAAAGGCAATTGGAAATAATTTACTTATCTACCATGATTCAGAATTTGTAGACCATGACGGTCAATCCTTAAACCTTTATATGTCGGATATCATGAATTTGTATCGGGGTGACCAACCTGAAACATTTTTGTTTTTTAATTGCGTTTCAGGACACTCGGTATTAATGAAAAAAGAACTTAGGGATGAGCTTTTGCCTTTTCCAGACGCCTATTATCATGATTGGTGGATGGGATATGTTTGCACCAATCTCGGTAGTATAGATTTCATTCAGGAAAGTCTGGTAAAGTACCGGCAACATCATAAAGCCGATACTAATATTTTAAAACGTAAAAGGGATAATACGACTAAAATTCCGGTCAGTTCTTCAATGAAATTTGAACAAAAACTACTTTGGATAAAGTCCTGCATCAATTATCCGAAGAATAAAAATCCTGAATTTATAAAAAAACTCTACGATGAATTTGTAAAGAACAAAGATGAATATATTTCTTTCGGGCTGTTGAAGCTATTTTACAGGAATCGTTATTTACTGTTCAGTATAAATAAAAAAAGCGTTTTTAGCAAGCTAAATTTCGTTCTCAAGGAGCTGTGGGGTGGAAAAATCAGAAGAATATTTTCGGATTAGTTTAGGCTTAATTTATCTGTAGCAGAAAACATTAATGGCCATATCAAAACTTTCACAAATGAGTCGGGTATCTACAAATGGACGTTTTCTGGTGGCTGATTCCTTGATATAATAATGGAAACCTAAACTTTCAACCAATGCAAGAAGCTCATGCAGGGTTTGTTTTGAATTCACATTATTATGGTATTCGAAAAAGATATGCTTTGCATTCTGCAAACCTGCTCCGCAATATTTCAAAACGGTATCCTCAGCTCCCTCAATATCAATTTTTAGAAAATCAACATCTGGTGTCAGGTAATCAAGCAATGGAACAGCTTCAATAAATTTGGGCACTTGGTTGGAGTATTCATTATTTACTCTACCCCCCATACCGCCATCAGTAAAAAACTTTAAGGTTTCTGTTTGAGTCCAAACTGCTTTTTTATAAAGAGTCACATTCTTTAGTCCAAATGTCTGCACATTCTCTTTCAGAATTGCGAAAATATCGGCATCCGGTTCAAATGCGATGATTTGATGATCAGGATAATTACGTGAGAAATATAAAACACTCAGACCCATGTTTGCACCACAATCAAGAATAATCCCTGATCCGGAACTGGGTTTGAACCGATAAATTTCTGTCTGGAAAAGTTCAATGTAAGACTCGGCAAAACTTGGTCCGTGATGAAATTTAAAGGGTTTATCAAACACATGAGCATATCCAACTTCAAAGTGTTTATAATCAGCAATACGGCCTAACTCAAGCTTGATATCGCCTGATTTAAGTTTCATTTGTATACTTCTTTTAAACCTTCTGAATTCTTTTCTTAAGCCCACAGCTGTCAAATAAATTTAAAATCCATCAATGAGCTTTATTTTTCAGGTTTTCTGGTCAGACTCCTGACACTTTTAACTAACCTGAATTTTAAATAGATCAGCATAGCAAGTGGCGGTATTCCCGCAATTACATAAAGATAGAATGCATTTTTTACTGCCCAGGCGATACACATCACCACAACAATAATAGCTACATTCAGAAAAATGTTTAATAAGACTTTTTTTAGCATTTTAAATTAATATACCTGCAAATCTGGTTCGTATTCTGCTTTCCAGGCCAAAATGCCACCTTTTAGGTTATATAGGTTGCTATATCCCAATTGCTGTTCGAGCTGATTCAAAGCTGCAGCACTTCTTGCACCGCTGCGACATTGGATGATAACTAGTTTATCCTTATTGATTTTTGAAGCCTCAAGAATAACACAAGCCAGAGGTATATTCAAACCGTTCAAATTGGACATCTCATATTCAAAAGTCTCGCGAACATCGATTAACTGAAAATCTTCTTTCTTGTCGATTTTTTCTTTTAGCTCCTGTACTGTGATTTCTTTCATCTCACTTAATTCAAGTTACGAAGGTACGTTTTTCATAATATTAATCATAAAGCAATCTCTGGATTTCAGATCATAATTGCCTCAATATTGTGACAAATTGCTGTTTTTGACATTTATTAAATCAATGAAAAAGCTAACTGATTTCTTTTGGTTCTGGTCCTTCTGTCGGTTGAGTTAACGCAGCGCTCTACGGATTTGTAAATAAATTAAGAGTCTTCAGACTCTTTCCTATTGCTCCTGGACGTTGCAGTCACCGTAACAGTCCCATTTTCCCCATTTTTTTATCCATTATCAGCTTTTTGACTTACCTTCGAGAACCTTTACAATTTAAATTTTGTTAAAATTTTATAAAATATTGAATATCAATTGAATAGATTCATGAAAAATTTATACATAGCTATTTTTGCCTTTTTATTTCTGTCCTCTTGTGCAATTCAGAAACCCGAGCAGATCATTAAAGAGGCGGATGTAGCCAGATTGATAAAAACCCTTTCTTCTGATGAAATGGAAGGCAGAGGCACTTTTACACCTGGCATTGATAAGGCTGCAAAGTTTATAGAAAATGAATTTAAGCAGATTGGTCTTAAACCACTTGATGGCGATAATGATTTCAGACAAGACTTTTTGGTTAAGAGAATCAAGCCTGAAACTATTAATGCAACGTTGAATGGAAAATCAATTGACCAGCAAAATTTACTGCTTATTTCTGATCTGCCATCGTCTGGGTTTGATCAAAGCTCTGGGAACAAGATATTGTTTATAGCTTCAGGTGATCCGTTCATTCAGAAATACAGGGAGATAACAGCTATGAAGTCACCGGTTTTGGTATTAGTTGATAAACAGCATGTTCAATTGTTTAAACGTCTTAAGGATAATAGTAGTCGCGGGCGGATAGTTGAAAAACCAAATCAAACTGCAGCTGCGGTGTTTATCCTGGGCGAATCGGATGCTGCTTCTTACAATGTCAGTTTCAGCAATAAGATTGAAGAGCTACCATTGTTTAATGTTGCAGGTATGCTACCCGGCAAATCAAAAGAAAAAGAACTCGTTTTAATTTCAGCACATTATGATCACTTAGGTATTGTTAAAGAAGTTGATGGTGATGCTATTGCCAACGGTGCAGATGATGATGCTTCAGGAACCACAGCTGTAATTTCACTCGCCAAATACTACAAGAAACTGAACAATAATGAACGGACTCTGATATTCGTTGCTTTCACAGCAGAAGAAGTTGGGGGTTTCGGCGCCCGTCATTTCTCTTCACTCTTAAATCCGGATGAGGTTGTTGCCATGTTCAACATCGAAATGATTGGTAAGGAATCGAAGTTTGGTAAAAACGCAGCCTTTATTACAGGCTATGAAAGGTCAGATTTTGGAGAGATTCTACAGAAAAACCTGGCCGGAACCAATTTTAAATTTCATCCTGATCCGTATCCAACACAGAATCTATTTTACCGCAGTGATAATGCTACACTTGCAGCTCTGGGAGTACCGGCACATACGATATCAACTGACCAGATTGATACGGATAAGTTCTATCACACTGTGAATGATGAATTTGAAACGTTGGAGGTAGCTAATATTCACTCTACTATAAAAGCGATTGCACTGAGTGCGCGAAGCATTGTGGCAGGAACTGATACGCCAAAGAGGATACCGAAATTAAATAGCAGACCGTAAATTAAAGTCTGTTTTCTTTGGTGTAACGTAGAATTTGTACACCGGAATATTGGTAACTGTAAAACCTAAATACTGGTTCGTTTATTTTTGGATTTTGAACTTTATATTCGCTAATTTAATTTGGCCTTCTTCACGTTGGAAATATCTTGTTTTGTTTATTTTCGGTGGGATCGCAATATTTCTAAGGATTTTTTATTCAATTAAATCAAGAAATACGCTCGTAATAGCAGTTGATATAATCTTATCTTGTATTATTGTTTATTGTATGTTTCTCATTTTGTCTCGCTATTTTTAGTTGATTTTTTGATTCTTATTTTAAGCAAATTTTTTGTAATGTTTTTTGAGATAATATCAAATAAGCGCCATTAAAATCGTAAATTTCAAAGATCCTTCCTCATGATGTAGTCATTCAATACAAAATGATGATAAGAGATATCTACCGTTCTGTAAATTTCAAAACCAACTTTTTTATAAAATTCTGAGGCCGGATTACCTCTGTTTACGTTCAGCTCAAGGATTTTTCCACCCTGATCACGTGCTAAATCTGAAATATAAGCAATAAGTTTTTTGCCGGTCCCACTTCCCTGTTCGGATGGAAGGACATAGAGTTTATGAAGTTTATAAACCTCTGGTTCATTAAGCGAAAATCCTGCAAATGCCACAGCTACATTTTCTTTTTCAGCGAGGATGAATTCAACCCCTGACAAAAGCTGTTTTTTTAAGCTATCTTCTGAGTACATATCCTTTAGCATAAAGCTGATCTGTTCGTCAGAAATGATATTTCTGTAAGCCGGCCACCAGATTTTTTCTGCAAGCTCAGAGATTACTATAATATCTTGTTCAGTTGCCTTTCTAATTATCATTTTAAATTGATTCTGAGATAAAGATAAAAGCTTCTTCAAAGCTTAGTGAATAAAAGCCATCCTTTTCTGTTTCAAATTTATGATCTTCCAATTTTATCAATCCACTGGTTTGCAGATCATATGCCTCCTGCAGAATCTCTATTTGCTCACCTGCAGGTTGCCATTTACTGAATCCGGATCTCACCGGAAATATTTTTTTATCAGCTACAAAGACGACTATATCAATTTCATTTACAAATAGGGCAGAATCCTTAAAAATAAATTCACCGGCTATTATGTTCAGAGCATTGTATTGTTCAGCAAGCAGAAATTTAAGGGCATCTTCAACAGGATCACTTTCTGTAATGATTAATTTAGTGTTTTCCTGAGTTCTGAAATTTGGATCTGAAGTGATTACTGCATCAATTTTAAATGCAAGTGAATTGGCTAATTCATAAATATCCTGCAATACAATTACAGTCGGACTCCATTCAAGTATTTGTCCGAGTTTTTCGTAATCAAAACCCTCAAGGCTCAAAATAAGTAAAGCTGGTTCCTGCTTTTCGCGAACAATATGATGAGATGACATGGATCAAACTTAGATATTTTTTGAAAAAAAGAGGAAATAACCAGGGACCGAGAATCAGGAACTAGGATTCAAGACAAACCCGGCCAGGATTATGGTTATTGGTGGAACGGTCTGTTTTCGGGGTAATACTTTCATTTTTACTCCTTATTTGCTAGCGCACGCGATACGTGTGCGCTGCATCCTGAATAAGATTGATCTTTTCATTTTTGCTTAAGCCTTCCTTGATTTTATCTTTAAAAAATCTTCGTTAGCTCCGAAAATAATGGAAATAAAAACTCCGCAAATAAGTGTGAGTATGCCAATTACAAAAGGAATTCTACTGATCATGGAATATAGTTTTGATAAAGTTAAATAAACTAACCTGACGATAAACTACATAAACCAAGTCAGAATTTGATTTTAATTAAGAATTATACAAGAATAGTTTAATTAAAATAAAATTCTTTATTCTACCGTGACTGACTTAGCAAGATTCCTTGGCTGATCTACGTTACAGCCTCTCAAGACTGCGATGTGGTATGATAGAAGCTGCAATGGTATGGTAGCAAGAAGCGGCAGAAATATTTCATCAGCATCAGGAATCTCAATTATAAAATCAGCCATATTCTTAACTACTGTATCACCCTCAGTTACAATTGCAATTACTCTGCCTTTTCTGGCTTTAACTTCCTGGATGTTACTGATTACTTTTTCGTAAGAAGAATTTTTTGTAGCTATAAATACTACAGGCATCTCCTCATCGATCAGGGCAATCGGACCGTGTTTCATCTCTGCTGCAGGATACCCTTCTGCATGTATATAAGAGATTTCTTTTAATTTTAGAGCACCCTCAAGCGCCACCGGAAATCCACTACCTCTACCTAGAAATAAAAAATTGCTTGCATCTTTAAACGCTTCTGAAATATTTTTTATGTTGTCATTTGACAGAAGACATTTTTCAACAAGCGCCGGAATATTGTCAAGTTCAGTAAGTAAATGAACCATTTTGCTCTGCGTGATCTTACCTCTTTGCTGAGCCATATACAAGGCCATTAGGGTAAGTACAGTTACTTGTGCTGTGAAGGCTTTTGTAGAAGCAACTCCTATTTCAGGTCCGGCGTGGGTATAAACACCGGCATGACTCAGACGGGGTATTGAAGCACCCACAACATTACAAATTCCAAAAATAGTTGCTCCTTTGGATTTTGCAAGCTCAATTGCAGCCATAGTATCAGCTGTTTCTCCTGATTGTGAAATTGCAATTACAATATCCTTTTCTGAAATTATCGGGTTACGATACCTGAATTCTGATGCATATTCAACTTCAACAGGTATGCGGGAATACTCTTCTATCAGGTACTCTCCAACTAATCCAGC
>CAMCTU010000019.1 GCA_945878525.1 Sphingobacterium thalpophilum | reverse complement strand
GCTCAGCTACAGGCTATATCACTTCAGCAGCGGGTCGAAAACTCAAGTCTGGTTTTTGAAGCTAAAGTATTGAGTAAAACCTCCTTTTGGGATACCGATCGCAGGCATATTTATACTGCTAATCTGCTTTCAGTTTATAAAGTTTTTAAAGGTGAACTGAGCAGTTCTACCGTGGAACTTATAACTATTGGCGGAATTGTGGGGAATGAAATGGAGAAGGTATCCTATGGTTTAGAGCTTAAAGAGGGATCTGTTGGTGTTTTTACCTGCATTCCCAATAACATAAGACTAACTAAGGTTTCAAAAAATTTGCAGCTCAGGCCTTACTCAGAAATCCAGGGATTTATCCGTTACGATCTAAACACAGGTTCCGCAAGGGATCCATTTAATGTCTATAAAAATGTTTCAGGTGAGATCTATCCTGTATTGCAAAAAATGGCACGTTCAAATTTCAAAGTGATGAAAAATGCTGATTTTAAGATAAAATAAGACCGTTTCAGGTGAAAAATAAAAATCTTGGTTTAAAGACCCTGTCAGTCGTGCTGTTCTTATGCACCGTTTTTAACGGCTTGCATGCCCAGGTTATTACTAGTTTTTCACCCACTACCACTTCGGCAGGAAGCGGAAGTCAGATTACGATCAAAGGTTCAGGCTTTGGCGCCGGACCCGCTTCATCCAGCAAGTATGTCCAATTTGCCGAAGCAGATAACGGAGGACTTACCGGAGTTAGGCCTGCTCTTGTGGAATACGCGTCATGGACTGATAATCAGATTGTGGTGATCGTTCCATCAGATGCAGGTACTGGAGCTATCAGGGTATCCAATGGTACCGCAACTACCGTTTCTGCGGCTATACTGACCGTTTCGTTTAATATCATCAATCAGGCAAACTATCAGATTAAACATGTGAATACCAATTCACAGGGCGGATATACCTGGCAATTGGAACTCAGTTTTAATGCACAGTCTAATGCCAAGAATTCCTTTCTCAAATCATTAAGTGCTTGGTCTTGTTTTACCGGCATCAACTGGAAAGTGGGTGCTCCAACTCCTGCAAATCAAACCGGAAGCGATGGGATCAATATCGTCAGATTTGACACAGGTGCCGAATTACCTGCAGGAGTTCTGGGTGTGGCCTATAGTTACTACAGATCCTGTGGAAGTAATAAATGGGAACTCACTGAGAGCGATCTGGTGTTTGATAAGGAGACCACCTGGAATTTTGAAGACGCACTTCCGAGACCATCTCAAACAGATTTTCAGTCGGTTGCTCAGCATGAACTTGGGCATGCCCATGGTTTGGGACATGTGATCGATAATACAGATCTGATGCATTTTTCTATTGCTCCCGGAACCAGACGCACAATCGGACAGAATAACCGAAATGCAGGTGATTTTCAGGTTGCATTTAGTGTGCAGGCCGGTGGTGGTATTTGTAGGGGGGCAATGGTGGCTGCTGTGCCGGCTACCTGTAGTTTTCCTTATCCTAAAATTACAGGTTTTAGTCCGGCAAGTGCAGGCAAAGGTACAACCGTTCGGATAGACGGCGAAAATTTAAGTACGGCAAGTTCTGTCACTTTTGGTGGAACTGCAGCAGCATCATTTGCTATTGTTTCGGCTACGCAGATAGATGCAGTCCTGGCAGCAGGTTCAAGTGGGGAAATTGCTATAACTACTTCGGGTGGTCTTGCAGTTTTTAATGGCTTCGTGTACCTTCCTCCTCCGGTTATTAACTCATTTTCTCCCGAATTTGGATTTACTGGTGATACCATAAGCATTGCCGGGGTCAACTTGAATACAACCAATCTTGTCAGTTTTGGAGAAATTCCGGCGGCTTCATTTATTGTTGTAAATGATCAGACAGTTAAGGCTGTTGTGGCAGCAGGGGCTAGTGGTAAGATTTCTTTGAAAACCCTCGCCGGTACGGTCGGAGCGAATGGATTTACTTTTGCACCTAAACCTGCTATCAGCTCATTTACGCCCTCAGGAAAAATAAGGGATATTATTGTGATCAATGGAACAAATTTCAGGGAAATAAAATCCGTTAAATTCGGTGGAATGGATGCCGTTTCTTACACAGTAGATTCTGACCAAAAGATCTCTGCCGTTTTGGGATTTGGATCAAGTGGAATTGTAACTGTCACATCAACCTATGGAATTGCAACGAGAGAGGGTTTTATTTATTTTCAGGCTCCAACCATTACCTCATTTAGTCCAGAGCTTGCTGCGGAAGGTGCAACTGTTAAAATCACAGGAACAAATTTTACCGGAGCTACTGAAGTGCTTTTTGGGGGTAAAGCCACAGGATCCTTTACAGTTAATTCTGCAACAGAGATTACTGCGGTGATAAATAAAACTGTTAGTGGCTTGGTTTCTGTAATCACTCCCGGTGGTACAGCGGTCAAAGAGGGATTTGTTTTTATTCCTACCCTCAGACTTGATTCATTTAGTCCGAAGATTGCCGCAACAGATCAGAAGGTTATAATCAATGGCTCTAATTTCGTTAAAGTAATTGAACTGAGCTTTGGGGGTACTCCTGCAAAATCATTTACGGTAGATTCCGAAGGCATGATTACCGCAACAGTAGCTTTGGGATCTTCGGGAGAGGTTAAGGTTCGTACCGCAGATGGTTTAGTTAGTCTGCCAGGCTTCACTTATATACTGGTGCCAAGGATAAATTTTATTTCACCGTCGAGCGCAGGAGCCGGAACCTCTGTTTCTATCAGCGGTATCAATTTTGATCAGATAAGCTCAGTCAAGTTTGGAGGAGTGGAGGCCAGTTCGTTCAAGGTACTTTCACCAACAAGCATTGAGGCTGTGCTGGCTGAAGGAGCTTCTGGCTCGGTGGCCGTAACAAATATTGGCGGAACAGCTGAATTAAAAGGCTTTAACTTTATTCCTCTACCGACTATTTCCTCTGTAGATCCGGTTCTTGGTGGCAAGGGTGCTGAAATTAATATTTATGGTACAAATTTTTCAACAACCCGTTCTGTCAGTATTGGAAACAAGTTGGTTGCTTCCTTTAAGGTACTTTCAGCAACCCATATTACAGCTTTTGTGGCGGATGGAGCCAGCGATGGAAAGATAGTAGTTTCTACTCTTGGAGGATCTGCTTCATTTGATGGTTTTCGTTTTGTTTTACCTCCGCTTATCACTTCATTTCTCCCACAGGAAGCCATTGCAGGGGTTAATGTTCTGATTACCGGAGCAAATCTTGGAGATGTAAAGGGAGTTTCTTTTGGGGGTAAGGCAGCAGCTTCTTTTACAATTCTCTCCTCAACAAGTATATCAGCAGTGGTTGCAGCAGGTTCAGTAAGCGGTAATATCAGTCTGACAAGTCCCGGAGGGCAGGCTATGAAAGAAGGTTTTACCTTTATATACAGACTACCAACGAATAATTTTAGTATTTCGGTTACCGGACTAAGCTGTCGCGGGACAATGAATGGGAGTATTAATATAAGAGCCCAGCAAACCCTGAATTATACTGCAACCATTACAGGTAATGGACAGAATAACCGTTATGATTTTTCGAATACATTGGATGTAAAAAATCTATCGCCTGGTACCTATCAGGTGTGTTTTACAATTGTAACAGAAAGTACATTTAAACAGTGTTTTGAGATTGTTGTATCTCAACCGAAGGACCTTGCTTTATATTCTTTAGTAAACAAGCAAGAGAATAAACTGAATTTAAGACTCGAAGGTTCGGATATCTATTTTGTGGAACTGAACGGCAAATTGACCAAAACATCAATGAATGAGTTACAGTTAAGTTTAAAGACTGGGCTAAATAAAGTTAAAGTATACACTGATAAGCAATGTCAGGGTATGATAGAACGATCATTCTTTGTAGATGCTGTACAAGTTTATCCTAATCCTTTTGACACAGAACTAAACCTGATTTTAGGCTCTGAATATTTGGGTACCGTTAAGGTTGGAATTTCGGATATGGGAGGGAGGCTCATTTATTCAAAAAATCATCAGTCGGATGGCGGCTTGCTGAAACTAAATCTTGAAGCTTTGCCGATAGGGTCATACCTGCTAGAGGTCTCATCGCAGGAACATCGTACGGTGCTAAAAATTTTGAGAAGGTGAGCGGGCTAGTCATTTCAGACTTACGAATTTACATAAGCACCATGCCGGTTAAATTGGTCAGTCTCTAGGTTAGATGTCTCCCTATTGCTATCTGGAGACAAAATCACTTTCTAATCTAAAGGCAAGTTTGAATGGGTAATATATTTCACCTGGCCTTCAACTCATCCACCAGATTCCGTTCATCCTGAAGTTCGCGGGCAAGCTTGCGTTGCTTTTCGGCAGCATTACTTTTATATTCACGGAATTCGGTACTGAGTGCCTCATAGCGTTCAATTTGTTCTTTTGCTTCCTGCACTGAGCTGCGGCTGCGGTAGATTACAAACACAATTCCGGCCGTAAGCAAAATGATCAATACCCAGAGGAGGGTGTTGTCACTAACATTACTGAGTTTCTTGATGGGGGAGTTTGCTTCTTTTAAATCCGTAATCTCTGCCTGAAGGACTGGAATTTCTGCCAAACCTTTTTGTAATTGAGCTTTGCTATCTGCAGCAATCTTTCTTTCCTTTTTCAGACTATCATTTACATTCTTCCAAAGCTGTTCAATTTTAGTTTTGCGGACGTTTTTGTAGAACTTGTAAGAACCCGATTTAATCACTACCTCCTCATATTGTTGAGCCAGTGTGCTATCAGATACCTGGGCATTGGCAGTGCTGCTAAAAAAGATAAGTAGTAAAGTGATCGTTAAAAGGCTAATATTCTTCATGTTTTGCATTTAATATTTTAAAAGTACAAAAATGATTAGAAATTCAAAAAATTTGAAAATGAGAGAAGTAGCAAACTAGCAAGCAGGTGGCCATTTGGTGGTGGAGATTTACGAATTTTCTTAGGCATCATGCATTTAAATTCGTCAGTCAACTATGTTGGTCGACCCAATAGCTATCTGGTTACGAATTTGCCTTTGCGTTATGCTGTCCCCCTTTAGAGGGGGGTGCGTTCAGCTCTTAGCGCAGGAAGGGGGCTATTAGAAAACATTTCCCTTTTCAATGAAATTCCTTGGGCGTTATGCTGCCCCCTTTCGAAGGTGGGCGCGTTTGGTTTTGAGCACATGGAGGGGGAGGTTCCTTAATAATGAAAACTTTTTTGTAAGCTACCGGGACACGCTTAGACAACTCAAAAACGAATCATTCCTAATTTCCCCCAAATAAATTAAAAAATAAACTCACAAGTATTTGATAATTAATAAGACTTTCCTATCTTTGCCGTCCCTTTCGAGGGGTTTACTATGTCTTGAACGAAGCCCTACTGCTTCGATGGACACAAATTGATTTAAGAAAATGTCAGGAATTATTGGAAAAAAAGTAGGAATGACCAGCATATTCGATGCTGACGGGAAGAATATCCCGTGTACAGTTATCGAAGCTGGTCCATGCGTAGTTACCCAACTACGTACCGTCGATACAGACGGCTACAGCGCGGTTCAGTTAGCTTTCGACGACAAGAAAGAGAAAAACACCACAGGATCATTAAAAGGACATTTCGCAAAAGCTAATACCACTCCCAAGCGTAAGCTTGTAGAGTTTAAAACTTTTGTAGACCAGAAGTCATTGGGTGATGTTGTGAATGTTGAGATCTTCGCCGAGGGCGATTTTGTCGATGTGGTTGGAACGTCAAAAGGTAAAGGATTTCAGGGTGTTGTAAAACGTCATGGATTTGGTGGTGTGGGTGGTCAAACTCACGGTCAGCACAATCGTTTAAGAGCCCCGGGTTCATTGGGAGCATCTTCATGGCCTTCACGTGTATTTAAAGGAATGCGCATGGCTGGTCGTACCGGTGGTGATCGCGTAAAAATTCAAAACCTTCAGGTATTGAAAGTTTATGCAGACCAAAACTTATTAGTAGTTAGCGGTTCAATCCCGGGAGCTAAAGGTTCATACGTAATCGTTGATAAATAAGATCATGGAAGTTAAGGTTATTAATATATCAGGTAAGGAAACAGGTGCCAAGGTGCATCTACCTGATGCGATTTTCGCAGTAGAACCAAACGATCATGCGATCTATTTGGACATCAAGCAGTACCAGGCAAACCAACGTCAGGGAACGCACAAGTCTAAGCAACGTAATGAGATCGCAGGATCTACCAAAAAATTATACAAGCAAAAAGGTACAGGCGGTGCCCGTGCAGGATCAATCAAATCTCCATTGTTCAACGGTGGTGGTCGGGTATTCGGTCCTCAGCCCCGCGACTACAGTTTCAAGCTAAACAAAAAATTGAAATCATTAGCCCGTAAATCTGCACTTACATACAAAGCAATAGATAATAACATTGTTGTTTTGGAATCATTCACTTTTGATTCTATCAAAACTGCGAACTATGCCAAAATCGTTGCCGATTTGAAATTGACGGATGTGAAGTCATTATTGGTACTTCCGGCAGCAAATAATAATGTTTATTTATCAAGCAGAAATTTAAAGAAAGCAAAAGTGGTTACTGCCGCTGAGTTAAATACATTCGATGTATTAAATGCAGGAACTTTATTGCTGACTACAGAAACTGTTAAAACATTGGAGGAGGCGTTTGCCAAGTAAAATGGAAATTTTAAAGAAACCAATTTTAACTGAAAAGGCTTCAGCATTAACTGAAAAGTTAAACCGCTTTAGTTTTAAAGTTGATCACAGAGCCAATAAATTGGAGATCAAAAGTGCGATCGAAGCAATGTACGGCGTAAACATACTGGCTGTAAACACCGCAGTAGTGTATGGTAAGACAAAATCTCGTAACACTAAAGCTGGTGTTGTAACAGGAAATGCTCCGAAATACAAGAAGGCAATCGTTACGTTGAAAGATGGTGAAACTATTGACTTTTACAGCAATATTTAATTAAGACATGGCAGTAAGAAGATTTAAACCGGTTACCCCGGGTACTCGTTTCAGAGTAGGAGGAGTTTTCTCTGATGTTACTACTAACGTTCCAGAAAAATCGTTAGTTACCAGCATCAAGAAGTCCGGCGGTAGAAATAATTCCGGTAAAATGACTATGCGTTATCTCGGTGGGGGACATAAAAAGTCATACCGATTGATTGATTTTAAACGCGATAAAAATGATATTCCAGCTACTGTTGCCACTATTGAGTACGATCCGAATCGTAGCGCACGTATCGCCCTGGTAAATTATGCCGATGGTGAGAAGCGTTATATCATTGCACCGGAAGGCTTGACCGTTGGAATGAAGATCGTTTCAGGTGCAGATTCTGCTCCGGAGATTGGGAATGCACTTCCATTGAAGAACATTCCACTGGGATCTATCATTCACAACATCGAACTGAACCCTGGACAGGGAGCGATCATTGCACGTAGTGCAGGAGCATATGCCCAGTTATCTGCTCGCGATGGTAAATATGCGATCATTAAAATGCCATCTGGCGAAACCCGCATGATCCTTGCAACTTGTATTGCTACAATCGGAACTGTTTCTAACTCCGAAAAGGCAAATGAGGTTTTAGGTAAAGCAGGTAGAAAGCGTTGGTTAGGACGTCGTCCAAGAGTTAGAGGTGTAGCTATGAATCCAGTCGATCACCCTATGGGTGGTGGCGAAGGAAGATCATCAGGTGGTCATCCGCGCTCAAGAAAAGGTTTATTGTCTAAAGGCTTTAAAACCCGCGATAAAAAGAAGTCGTCTGATCGTTACATCATAGAGAGAAGGAAGAAATAATGGCACGTTCAATAAAAAAAGGTCCCTATATCGATCATAACGTAGCGAAGAAAGTAGCTACTCAGAATGAGGGAAATAAGAAAACTGTGATCAAAACATGGTCACGTAGGTCAATGATCTCTCCGGATTTCGTAGGTCATACATTTGCAGTACACAACGGTAATAAGTTTATTCCGGTTTATGTAACTGAAAACATGGTAGGTCACAAGCTTGGTGAATTTTCTCCAACGAGAACATTTAGAGGTCACTCTGATAAGAAAAAATAAGCAATGGAAGCAATAGCAAAATTAAACGATTGCCCTACCTCACCACGTAAGATGAGATTGGTTGTTGATCTGATTAGAGGTGAGCGGGTTGAGAAAGCCTTGTATATTTTGAAGTATACCAATAAAGAAGCAGCGATCAGAGTTGAAAAACTTTTATTATCTGCCATCAAAAATTGGGAATCCAAAAATGAAGGTCAGCGCCCTGAAGACAATGAATTGTTTGTTAAAACAGTCATGGTTGATGGCGGACGTCAGTTAAAAAGATTAAGACCAGCTCCTCAGGGTCGCGGACATAGAATTCGTAAGCGTTCTAACCACGTTACTCTGATAGTTGACAGTAAAAACAGTGAACCAAAAACTAAGTAAGGAGAAATGGGACAAAAAGCACATCCAATAGGTAACAGATTAGGAATCATCAAAGGTTGGGATTCTAATTGGTTCGGTGGGAACGATTACTCTGATAAATTAGTTGAGGACGAAAAGATCAGAAAATACCTGGCAGCACGTATTTCAAAGGGCGGTATCTCTAAAGTAGTGATCGAGCGTACTTTGAAGCGTATTACCATCACGATACATACTGCCCGTCCGGGTATTGTGATAGGAAAAGGTGGTCAGGAAGTTGATAAGATTAAAGAAGAGTTAAAAAAACTGACTAAGAAAGACGTTCAGATCAATATTTTTGAAATCAAGCGTCCTGAATTAGACGCACAATTAGTAGGTGAGGGAGTTGCAAAGCAATTAGAAGCGAGAATCTCTTTCCGTCGTGCCATGAAGACTTCAATCGCATCAACCATGCGTATGGGAGCCGAAGGGATAAAAATTATGTGTTCGGGTCGTTTAGGTGGTGCCGAAATGGCGCGTTCCGAGCAGTACAAAGATGGACGTGTTCCATTGCATACTTTCCGCGCTGATATTGATTATGCTTTATCAGAGGCTTTAACAACTTACGGGAAGATCGGTGTTAAAGTATGGATTATGAAGGGTGAAGTTTACGGTAAGCGTGATCTTTCGCCTAACATTGGTCAGACTACCGGTGTTAAAGGAAGAGGAACAGAAGGGGCTGCACCATTTGCAGGTGGCGGTGAGAGACGTGGTGGTGGCGAAAGACGTACTGACAACCGTGGTGGCGGCGGAGAAAGACGTGGTGGCGGTGATAACCGTGGAGGAGGTCAGAATCGTGGCGGCGGACCGGGTGGTCAAAACCGTGGCGGACAAGGAGGGCAGAATCGCGGCGGTAACGCAGGCGGTGCAGGTGGTTTTAGAGGTAAGAAATAATTAAGAATTAGTAGTTAATGATTAGTAATTAGTTTTAGACGAAGCGCCTAACAAACCAAGAACTAACCAATAAAATAAAAATAAGAACATGTTACAGCCAAAGAGAACGAAGTTCAGAAAGATGCAGAAGGGCAAAATGAAAGGTCTGGCCGGTCGCGGTGCAGAATTAGCTTTCGGTTCTTTCGGAATCAAATCATTAGAGCCTGCCTGGATTACCAGTCGTCAGATAGAATCTGCCCGTATTGCCGTTACCCGTTTTATGAAGAGGGAAGGGCAGGTTTGGATCCGTATTTTCCCGGACAAGCCAGTTACGAAGAAGCCTGCTGAAGTACGTATGGGTAAAGGTAAAGGTGCTCCTGAGTATTGGGTAGCCGTTGTAAGACCTGGCAGGATGATCTTTGAAGCTGAAGGTGTTCCTTTGGAAGTAGCCAAAGAAGCCATGCGCTTAGCAGCTCAGAAATTACCGGTACAAACGAAATTCGTTATTAGAAGGGATTTTGTAGAAGCATAAAAAGTTATAAGTAATAAGTATTAAGTAATAGGTTTTACGACTCGCGACTTACAACCTACAACTTACAACTTACAACTCAAAAGAAAATGAAAAACTCAGAAATACAGGGATTAACAACTGAAGAGGTTGTTGTCAGAATTAATGAAGAGAAGGCTAATCTCACTAAACTGAAATTTGCGCATACGGTTTCTGCAATTGAGAATCCATTGAGGATTACAAAAGTTAGAAAAGATGTAGCACGTTTAAACACAGAATTGACTAAGCGCAAGGCGGAAGAGAAAGCGAAAGCATCTGCTGCGACAGAGTCCGCTTCTGAATAAATAAAAGTCCAAAATGGAAAGACAATTAAGAAAAACAAGAATCGGGTTGGTAGTTAGCAATAAAATGGAGAAATCTATTGTGGTTGCAGTTGAGCGGAAAGTGAAGCACCCGATCTATGGTAAGTTTGTTAAGAAAACTACCAAATTTATGGCTCATGACGAGACTAACACTTGTGGTATCGGTGATACGGTGTTAATCATGGAAACTCGTCCGCTGAGTAAGACCAAGAACTGGAGATTAGTGGAAATTTTAGAAAGAGCTAAGTAACATGGTACAACAGGAATCAAGACTGAATGTTGCTGACAACAGTGGAGCTAAAGAAGTTTTAGTAATCCGTGTTTTAGGTGGTACCGGTAAGCGCTATGCATCCATAGGTGACAAAATAGTTGTTACTGTTAAAAGTGCGCTTCCATCAGGGAACATCAAAAAAGGAACTGTCTCTAAGGCAGTTGTTGTGAGAACAAAGAAAGAAATCAGACGCAAAGACGGATCTTATATCCGCTTTGACGATAATGCAGCTGTATTGCTGAACGCTCAGGACGAGCCGCGTGGAACACGTATTTTCGGCCCTGTAGCAAGAGAGCTACGTGAAAAACAATTCATGAAGATTGTATCATTAGCACCGGAGGTTTTGTAAAATGGAAAAGAAGATAAAAGTACAGCCTAAATTGAAAATCCGTAAAGGAGACCTGGTACAAGTTACCGCTGGTGATTCTAAAGGAAAGCAAGGAAAGGTTTTAGAAGTTAAATTAGCTACTAACAGAATAATTGTTGAAGGTGCCAATATGGTATCAAAGCATACAAAACCTAATGCTGCCACACCTAACGGAGGTATCGTTAAAATGGAAGCCAGTTTGCATATTTCTAATGTAATGCTTGTTGATGCCACATCTGGTAAACCAACACGTGTAGGCAAGCAGAAAAATGCTGATGGTAAATCAATTCGCATCGCTAAAAAATCTGGGGAGGAAATTAAGTAATGGCTTACGTACCAAGATTAAAATCAAAATATAATGAGGAAATTGTTACTGCTTTAAAGGATAAATTCCAGTACAAAAGCGTAATGCAGGTTCCACGTTTACAGAAGATCGCTATCAACCAGGGTGTTGGAGCAGCTTCTACAGATAAAAAGTTAATTGATACTGCAGTAAATGAAATGACTACTATTACTGGTCAGAAAGCAATTCCTGCAAAATCTAAGAAGGATATTTCTAACTTTAAATTGCGTAAAGGCATGCCGATTGGTGTTCGTGTAACATTACGTGATAACAATATGTATGAGTTTCTTGATCGTTTGATCGCAGTAGCTCTGCCACGTATTCGTGATTTCAAAGGTATCAATGATAAGGGATTTGACGGACGCGGTAACTATACATTAGGAGTTACTGAGCAAATCATCTTCCCTGAGATCAACATTGATCAGATCAACAAAATCATGGGTATGGATATCACTTTTGTAACTACTGCAAAAACAGATGTTGAAGCGCTTGAGTTATTAAAGCAATTCGGTTTACCATTTAAGAATCAAAACACAAACAATCAATAATGGCTAAAGAAGGTGTAAAAGCGCGTGAAGTAAAACGTGCCAGATTAGTTGCCAAATACGCAGATAAAAGAGCAGCCCTTAAAGCTGCAGGAGATTTCGAAGGTTTAGATAAATTACCTAAAAATTCTTCAAAGGTACGTTTGCACAACCGTTGTAAATTAACTGGTCGTCCACGTGGATATATGCGTCAGTTTGGTATTTCAAGGGTAACATTCCGTGAAATGGCATTGGCAGGTAAGATCCCTGGAGTACGTAAGGCATCCTGGTAGGGGAGTTGTAAGTTGTAGGTTATAAGTTGTAAGTATTAATACTTCTAACTTATAAAACTACAGTTTATAGTAGAGAATTTCGCTAGGCGTTATGCTACTTATAACTTAAAACTTACAACCTATAACTTAAATATTAACGATGACAGGTCGTCAGGAATAGGTTCTGAAGGAAACCACCATCACAAACAATAGATAATGAATACAGATCCAATAGCAGATTATCTTACACGGGTAAGAAACGCCATCAAGGCGAATCATCGCGTTGTAGAAATTCCTGCATCGAACCTGAAAAAAGAAATGACAAAAGTTCTTTTTGACAAAGGTTACATTACTAATTACAAGTTTGAGGATACCAATGTTCAGGGAACGATTAAAATCGCTCTGAAATATAATCCGATCACTAAAATTTCAGCTATCCGTAATATCGCACGTATCAGTACCCCTGGTTTGAGAAGATATGCTGGAGTTGATAATATGCCGCGTGTATTAAACGGTTTAGGTATTGCTATTCTTTCGACTTCTAAAGGTGTAATGACTGATAAAGAAGCTAGAAACCTGAATATAGGCGGTGAAGTTTTATGTTACGTTTATTAATAGGAGGATAAGAGATGTCAAGAATAGGAAAAGCCCCGATTAATGTTCCAGCAGGAGTTTCAATATCGGTTTCTGATGGTAACACGGTAACTGTGAAGGGTCCCAAAGGAGAATTAACCCAAAATGTTGATTCAGATATAAAAATAGTTCAGGAAAATGGAGTTCTAACAGTAGAACGACCTTCTGAGCAAAAGCGTCACAAAGCATTGCACGGTTTATATCGTTCATTGATCAACAACATGGTTGTTGGTGTAACTGAAGGTTATAAATCTCAGCAGGAGCTAGTAGGTGTTGGTTACCGTGCTACAAACGTAGGAAATACACTGGATCTGGTTTTGGGTTTCTCTCACCACTTTGTGTTTGAGCTACCAAAAGAGATTAATGTTACTACTACCTCCGAAAAAGGGAAGAATCCGGTAATTATATTAGAAAGTATCGACAAACAATTACTTGGACAAGTTGCAGCGAAAATTCGCTCACTACGTACTCCGGAACCTTACAAAGGAAAAGGTATTAAGTTTGTTGGTGAAATATTAAGAAGAAAAGCTGGTAAGTCAGCTGCTAAAAAATAATCATCATGGCAGGAATTAAATTATCTCGCAGAGAGCGAATCAAAAGAGGAATCAGAAAGAGATTAACCGGTTCTGCAGAACGCCCGCGTCTGTCTGTTTACAGAAGCAATAAAGGGATCTATGCTCAGGTTATCGATGATAATAGCGGAAAAACAATTGCTTCAGCTTCCTCTTTATCAAAAGACTTTACCGCAAGCGGTAATAAATCAGATCAAAGTAAAGCAGTTGGTAAATCAGTAGCAGAGAAAGCAATAGCAGCAGGTGTTAGTCAGGTTGTTTTTGACAGAAACGGTTACCTTTACCATGGTCGCGTAAAGTCATTGGCTGAAGGTGCACGTGAAGCTGGTTTAGTATTTTAATTAGCATCGGTTGCAGCGATTATAATCATATCGGTGCTATCATAAAATAAAGAGAATGTCAACTATCAATATAAAAAGAGTAAAATCAAGCGAGATCGAATTAAAGGATCGCTTAGTTAGCATCCAGCGTGTTGCTAAAGTTACCAAAGGCGGGCGTACGTTCAGCTTTTCTGCTATCGTTGTGGTAGGAGATGAGAACGGGATTGTAGGTTTTGGTCTTGGTAAGGCAAAAGAGGTAACTGAAGCTATTGCTAAGGGAATTGATGATGCTAAAAAGAATCTGGTAAAAGTTCCTGTAATTAACGGAACTGTTCCGCATGAGCAGATCGGTAAATATTCCGGTGGTTTCGTATTCATCAAGCCAGCAGCTCCAGGTACCGGTGTAATTGCAGGTGGTGCCATGCGTGCAGTACTTGAAAGTGCCGGTGTACACAATGTACTTGCTAAGTCTAAAGGTTCTTCTAACCCGCACAACGTGGTTAAAGCTACTGTATTGGCCTTATCACAATTACGTGATGCATATACTGTTGCGCAACAGCGTGGTGTGAATTTAAACAAAGTATTTAACGGATAATCATCATGGCTAAAATTAAAATAACCCAGATTAAAAGCGTTATCGATAGAAGTGAGCGCCAGAAAAGAACCATGCAGGCATTAGGTTTAAAGAAAATTAACCATTCTGTAGAGGTTGAAGCTAATCCGGCTATTATCGGAATGGTGAGAAAAGTTAATCATTTAATAGCAGTAGAAAGTATCTGATTATGAACTTAAGTAATTTGAAACCTGCAGAAGGTTCAACAAAAAATAGAAAGCGTATCGGTCGTGGTACCGGTTCTGGTCGCGGTGGAACTTCCACACGTGGTCACAAAGGTGCCGGATCACGTTCTGGATACAAAAGCAAGGTAGGTTTTGAAGGTGGTCAGATGCCATTGCAACGTCGTTTACCTAAAGTTGGATTTAATCCAATTAACCGTACAGAGTATGTTAGTATCAATCTTGATGCATTGCAGGCTCTTGCTGACAAATATAGTTTGACTGCAATTGATTTTGACACATTCAGAGAGCATGGTTTAGCTTCAAAGAATGACTTGGTTAAAATTTTAGGCAGAGGTGAAGTTAAGTCTAAACTGGACGTTAAAGCCCATGCGTTTTCGGCATCAGCTCAAAAAGCTATTGAAGCTACTGGCGGTGCAATTGTTAAATTATAATCATACATGAAGAAGCTTTTTACAACGCTATCCAACATCTGGAAGATTGAAGACCTGAGAGCGAGGATTCTTTTCACGCTCTTATGCCTTTTAATTTATAGAATAGGATCATTTATTGTAATCCCTGGGGTTGACCCGGCATCTCTTGATGACCAACAGGCCAAAGAGGGATTGTTAGGATTGCTGAATATGTTTGCAGGAGGTTCATTCTCAAGAGCATCCATTTTCGCCTTGGGTGTAATGCCCTATATTTCGGCATCCATCGTAGTGCAGCTATTAGGTATTGCAGTTCCTTATTTTCAGAAATTACAGAAGGAGGGTGAGAGCGGGCGTAAAAAGATCAATCAGTTTACCCGCTATCTGACTATTATCATCACAGCATTACAGGCTGTAGGATATGTTCGATCACAGATTAGTCCGGATGCTCGTTTACTATCTGAGCCAATTTTTACCATATCTGCAATGTGTGTTTTAACTGCAGGAACTATGTTTGTAATGTGGTTAGGCGAGAAAATTACTGATAAGGGGATTGGAAATGGTATTTCCCTAATCATAATGGTAGGTATCATTGCCCAATTACCATTCGGTATACTTTCTGAGTTCAATTCCCGTATGGGTGCTCAGGGAGGGTTGATTTCCTTCATAGTGGAAATTGTAGCCTTGTTCCTGGTTGTAATGTTTACTATTCTTATTGTTCAGGGTGTGAGAAAGATTCCTGTTCAATATGCCAAGAAGATCGTAGGTGCAAAGCAATACGGGGGGGTTAGACAGTATATTCCTTTGAAGGTTAATGCTGCCGGTGTCATGCCCATCATTTTTGCCCAGGCGATCATGTTTATTCCAACCACTATCGGCTCGTTTTTTCCATCGGCTCAATCATCATTTTTGGCTTCTTTCAGTGATTATACTTCTCTGACTTATAACCTGACCTTTGCATTTATGATTATTGCCTTTACCTTTTTCTACACTGCCATCACTGTTAACCCAGTACAGATGTCAGATGATATGAAAAAGAACGGAGGTTTCGTTCCTGGTGTCAAACCAGGGAAGACTACCGGTGAGTACATAGATGCTGTGATTTCAAAAATCACCCTACCGGGATCTATATTTTTGGCTGTGATCGCAATCATGCCATCAATAGCAATTATCCTTGGTGTTAACAGCCAGTTTGCCAATTTCTTTGGCGGTACTTCTCTGTTAATTCTTGTCGGGGTTGTTTTGGATACATTACAGCAGGTCGAAAGTCATTTATTAATGCGTCATTACGATGGGTTAATGAAGACTGGAAGGATCAAAGGTCGGACTCCTGTTCAGGCAGGCGGACCGGCAATGTAAATTTAATGTCTAAAATTCAATACAAAAGCCTTGAGGAAATTGAGAAGATCAGAGCAAGTGATCTTCTCGTTTCAAAAACTCTCGCTCAAGTAGCAAAGGTTATTGGGGAGGGAGTAAAGACTATAAAGCTTAACAAATTAGCTGAGGAATTCATACGAGATCATGGTGGGGTTCCGGCTTTTTTGAATTATAATGGATTTCCGTATTCACTTTGCATATCCTTAAATGATCAAGTTGTTCACGGTTTCCCTGGAGAATATGTGATTAAGGATGGAGATATTGTATCGGTGGACTGCGGTGTGGTATTGAATGGGTTTGTTGGTGATTCAGCTTATACTTTTCCAATTGGAAATGTAGATGCCGAAACCTTGCGATTGCTTAAGATCACTAAAGAATGCCTTCAACTCGCTATTGATAAAGCTGTGGTTGGAATGAGGATAGGAGATGTGGGATATGCCGTTCAGGAACATGCTGAGAACAATGGTTTTGGAGTAGTGAAAGAACTTGTGGGCCATGGAGTTGGGTTCAAACTTCATGAGAAACCTGAGGTTCCTAATTATGGACGACGCGGTTCAGGTATTAAGCTCGAAGAGGGAATGGTGATTGCAATAGAGCCGATGATCAATGGCGGGAAAGCTGGAGTAAAATTTTGGGATGATGGCTGGACAGTAAGCACGATAGACAAGAAGCCATCAGCTCATTATGAGCATTCAGTGGCTGTAAAGAAGGGAAAAGCAGATGTTCTTTCAACATTTCAGTACATTGAGGAAGTTTTGAAACAAAAAGAATAAAAATTAAAAAAAAATACTTAATTTTGCATCCCTATTACGATCAGCTGAAGAGGATAATATAAAGTTGTAAATCAATTGCTTTTATGAGTTACAATATTATGCTTAGAGTCATTTCAGTTAGGAATTAGTAAAAGACAGGAAAAACTTAAATAATATATGGCCAAACAGGCTTCAATTGAACAAGACGGAATAATCAGAGAAGCGTTGTCAAATGCAATGTTTCGTGTGGAGTTGGAAAACGGACATGAGATTATTGCGCATATTTCAGGGAAGATGAGGATGCATTACATCAAAATCTTACCAGGAGATAAAGTGAAGCTGGAAATGTCTCCATATGATTTAAGTAAAGGTAGAATAACGTACAGATACAAATAGATAAAAGATGAAAGTTAGAGCATCCATCAAAAAACGTAGCGCTGATTGTAAGGTGATCCGTCGCAAGGGAGTACTTTATGTGATTAACAAAAAGAACCCTAAGTACAAACAACGTCAGGGATAAAATTAAATTTAGTTGCCGGTAGTTAATAGTTAGTATTTAGACATAGCGACTCATAACTTATAACCTACAACTTACAACTTTTAATAAAATATGGCAAGGATAGCAGGTATTGATTTACCAAGAAACAAAAGAGGAGAGATCGGTTTAACTTACATTTTCGGTATCGGAAGGGCGACCGCACAAAGAATCCTTAAAGATGCAGGAATTGATGTTAACATCAAAGTACAGGATTGGACCGATGATCAGTTATCTTCAATTCGTGGTTTCATAAATGATGAAATCAAAGTAGAAGGTGCATTACGTTCTGAAGTTCAGTTGAACATTAAACGTTTAATGGATATTGGTTGTTACCGTGGACTTCGTCACCGTAAGGGACTTCCTGTTCGTGGTCAGCGTACCAAGAATAACTCACGTACCCGCAAAGGAAAGCGTAAAACAGTTGCAAATAAGAAAAAAGCAACTAAATAGTAATTAGATATGAGTATTGAGTAATGAGATATGAGAATATCAGAAATACTTTTCTCATGATTATAAAAAGAAATAGATATGAGTGCCGTCCCGAATTTTCGGGATAAGTCTCACATCTCAAATCTAAACAAATGGCAAAAACTAAAAAAGTTACCAAAAAGCGTATTGTAATTGTAGAGCCAATCGGTGAAGCTCACGTGAATGCTACATTCAACAATATCATCATTACGCTCACCAACCTACAGGGTCAAACAATCAGCTGGTCTTCAGCTGGTAAAATGGGCTTCAAAGGTTCTAAGAAAAATACTCCATATGCTGCCGGACAAGCTGCAGGTGATTGTGCTAAGGTGGCGCATGATCTTGGACTTCGTAAAGTTCAGGTGTATGTTAAAGGACCTGGCTCAGGTCGTGAGTCTGCTATTCGTACATTGCAAACTGCAGGAATAGAAGTAACCACGATTCAGGACATTACTCCACTTCCGCACAACGGTTGTCGTCCTCCAAAAAGAAGAAGAGTTTAACAAATAATAATTAATATTTTTTTTAAAGCTAAGATTCTTCAGCCCTGGGCTGAAAGATACTTTAAAAACCCACAACGATGGCTAGATATACAGGACCAAAGTCCAAGATTGCCCGTAGATTCAGAGAACCAATTTTCGGTCCTGATAAGGCATTAGAAAGAAAAAATTATCCTCCGGGAATGCATGGAACCTCTAGAAAAAGAGGTAAGCAGTCTGAATATGCAGTTCAGTTAATGGAGAAGCAAAAAGTTAAATACACTTACGGTGTATTGGAGCGCTATTTTGAGAACCTTTTCCACAAAGCATCCGCTAAAGAAGGAATTACCGGAGATAACTTGCTGAAATTTCTTGAAGCGCGTCTTGATAATACAGTATACCGTTTAGGAATAGCCCCAACCCGCTCAGCTGCCCGTCAGTTGGTAGGACATAAGCATATTACTGTAAATGGAGAGGTTGTTAATATTGCATCTTATTCTTTACGTTCAGGTGATGTGATTGCCGTGCGTGAACGTTCTAAAACGCTGGAAGCGATCTCCCATGCTGTTGCTGCAAGAACTATTAATAAATTCAGTTGGTTAGATTGGGATGCAAGTACCTTGACCGGGAAATTCCTTAATTACCCAACACGTGATGAAATTCCTGAGAATATCAAGGAAAATCTCATCGTCGAATTGTACTCTAAATAAGATATGAGATTAGAGATTTGAGATGTGAGATCAATCCTGATTGTTATCCGGATGAATCTCATTTCTCAAATCTCATTTCTCAAATCTCATATCCATAAACAATAAACAAATTTGATAAATGGCAATTTTAGCATTTCAGAAACCTGATAAAGTTATCATGCAGAAATCTACGGATTTCGAAGGAACATTTGAATTCAGACCATTAGAGCCTGGTTTTGGTGTTACCATTGGTAATGCACTACGCAGAATACTTTTATCTTCCCTGGAAGGTTTTGCAATAACCTCAGTTCGCTTTTCGGGAGTATCCCATGAATTCTCAACAATTAAAGGTGTTGTAGAAGATGTAACTGAAATTATTCTGAATTTAAAACAGGTACGTTTCAAGAAGACCGGTGAATCTGGCGATAATGAGAAAATCTTTGTGATAATTAACGGTACTGATCAGTTTAAGGCTGGTGATATCAGTAAGTTCTCCAATAATTTTGAAGTTCTTAATTCTGATCTGGTTATCTGTAATATGGAGACTTCAGTTACTCTGGAGATCGAATTAACAGTAAACAAAGGTAGAGGTTATGTTGCTGCAGAAGAAAATAAGAATGTCGATGCTGTTTTAGGTCTTATCGCTATTGATTCAATATACACTCCAATTAAAAATGTGAAGTATTCTATTGAAAACTTCCGTGTTGAGCAGAAAACTGATTATGAGAAATTAGTTCTTGATATAGCTACTGATGGTTCTATTCATCCTGAGGATGCTTTGAAAGAAGCAGCTAAAATTTTAATTCATCACTTTATGTTGTTCTCGGATGAGAACATCATGCTTGAATCACAGGCTAAGGAAGAAACTAAAGAAGTAGATGAGGAAATTTTACATATGCGTAAAATTCTTAAAATGGAACTGGTTGATCTTGACCTTTCTGTTCGTGCATTAAATTGCCTAAAAGCTGCAGATATTCGTTCATTAGCTGATCTGGTTTCTTATGACGTTGCAGACATGCTTAAGTTCAGAAACTTTGGTAAAAAATCATTAACTGAAATACAGGATCTGGTTAAATCTAAAGGATTATCCTTTGGAATTAATCTTTCCAAATTTAAATTAGACGAAGAATAATAAAATAATAAGCGAAATGCATAATTCCCGATCCCGAAAGGTAGATTGACGGTATGCACGTGCACAATTTAACGAAACATGAGACACGGTAAAAAAGTAAACCATTTAAGTCGTACTGACAGTCACCGCAGAGCGATGCTGGCAAATATGGCTTCTTCGCTTATATTACACAAGCGCATCACAACCACACTTGCAAAAGCAAAAGCTTTACGTGTGTATGTTGAACCAATCATCACAAAATCTAAAGATGACACTACTCATTCCCGTCGTACAGTATTCAGTTACCTACAAAACAAAGAAGTAGTCTCGATGCTTTTCCGTGATATTGCTGCTAAAGTGGCAAATCGTCCCGGAGGTTATACCCGGATTCTTAAAATGGGAAATCGTTTGGGTGATAATGCATCAATGGCTTTAATCGAACTTGTTGATTACAATGAAGTTTACACAAGCGGAGATGTAGCTGCTGAAAAGAAAACAACCCGCCGTCGTGGTTCAAAGGCAAAGAAATCTACTGACGCTCCTGCTCCTAAAGTTGCTCCTGTAGTTGTTGCAGAAGAAGCAGAAGTTGTTGAAACCCCGTTAGCTGATGTTGAAACTGCTGCAACGGTTGAAACCCCGTTAGCTGAAGTTGAAACTGCTGCGGAAACTCCGGAAATTGATTCAACTGAAGAAACACCAGCTTCGGATTCTGAAGAGAAAAAAGAAGAATAGTATTATTATTTGAAAATATGAAAGGGCTTGCGTGTAAAACGTGAGCCTTTTTTGTTTTGAGCAATTGCTATGCACGAATCCCCATTCTCCACTCTCCATTCTCAATAAATTACTGCCATCCTGTCATTTGCCAAATCCCTGTTTTTAGATAATTGGAGATTAAATAACTGTCAATTCAGGTTATGTATTATTTGGCACAAGGCTTGATAATCAGATGATATTAAACTGTAACAAATTAAGAATTAACATATGGCAAAGATAATTGGTATAGACTTAGGAACTACAAATTCATGCGTATCGGTAATGGAGGGTAATGAGCCTGTAGTTATTCCAAATAGTGAAGGTAAACGAACTACTCCTTCAATAGTGGCATTCGTAGATAATGGAGAGCGAAAGGTAGGTGATCCGGCAAAACGTCAGGCAATTACAAACCCAACTAAAACCATTTCTTCGATCAAACGATTTATGGGTAACAGCTTTGGTGAGGTAACAAATGAAATTTCCAGAGTACCCTATCAGGTAGTAAAAGGCGATAACAATACACCACGAGTAAAAATTGACGATCGTTTGTATACTCCACAGGAGATTTCTGCAATGATTCTTCAAAAAATGAAGAAGACTGCTGAAGACTTTTTAGGACATGAGGTAAATGAAGCGGTAATTACTGTTCCTGCATATTTCAATGATGCTCAGCGTCAGGCAACCAAGGAAGCCGGAGAGATTGCAGGATTAAAAGTATCCCGTATCATCAACGAACCGACTGCTGCAGCATTGGCTTACGGTTTGGATAAGGCGCATAAAGATATGAAGATCGCTGTATTCGATTGCGGTGGTGGTACACATGATGTTTCTATTCTTGAATTAGGTGACGGCGTATTTGAAGTGAAAGCTACCGATGGTGATACTCACCTGGGTGGTGATGACTTTGATGCTGTAATCATAGATTGGATGGCAGATGAATTTAAAAGTGACGAGGGTATAGATCTGCGTAAAGATCCTATGGCATTACAGCGTTTGAAAGAAGCTGCTGAGAAAGCCAAAATTGAATTGTCAAGCACTGCACAGACAGAAATCAACCTTCCATATATTTCGGCTGGTGATGGTATGCCTAAACATCTTGTGAAGTCTTTAACCCGTGCAAAATTTGAACAACTGGCGGATAGCCTGATAAAGCGTACAATAGATCCTTGTAAAAAAGCATTAAAAAACGCTGGTTTAAGTACTTCAGATATTGATGAAATCATTTTGGTAGGTGGTTCTACACGTATTCCTGCGATTCAGGATGCGGTTAAAGCATTCTTTGGAAAAGAGCCTTCTAAGGGTGTAAATCCAGATGAGGTTGTTGCAATTGGTGCTGCAATACAAGGTGGTGTTTTAACTGGTGAGGTTAAAGATGTATTGCTTCTTGATGTTACCCCGCTTTCATTAGGGATTGAAACAATGGGTGGTGTGATGACCAAACTAATTGAGGCAAATACAACTATCCCATCGAAAAAATCTGAAGTATTCTCTACCGCATCGGATAATCAACCTTCTGTTGAGATTCATATCCTGCAGGGAGAACGCCCAATGGCTAATCAGAACAGAACGATCGGACGTTTCCATCTTGACGGTATCCCGCCTTCACCACGTGGTATTCCACAAATTGAGGTAACTTTTGACATTGATGCTAACGGTATATTACATGTAGCTGCAAAGGATAAGGCAACTAATAAAGAGCAGAAAATTCGTATTGAAGCTTCTTCAGGTTTAACTGATGAAGAGATCAAAAAGATGAAAGATGAGGCTGAAGCCAATGCTGAGTCGGATAAGAAAGCACGCGAGGAAGTTGATAAACTTAACGCGGCCGATGCATTGATCTTCTCAACCGAAAAGCAGCTTAAAGAATACGGTGATAAATTAGCTGATGATAAAAAAGCTCCTATTGAAGAGGGTTTGAAAAAATTGAAAGATGCACATGCTGCTAAAGATTTTGCATCAATTGATACTGCCCAAGCAGAGCTTCAAACAGCATGGAATGCTGCATCAGAAGAAATGTACAAAGCTTCCCAGGAAGCTGGAGCAAGTCAGGAAGCTTCACAGGGTGAGGCTTCAGCTCAGGATGCGGCTGATCATGTCACTGATGTAGATTTTGAAGAAGTAAAAGAAGACGATAAGAAATAAGAGTTTTCTCTTGAAAGACAAAGGCTGTTTCCCAGCGGAAGCAGCCTTTTTTAGTATAAAGTATAGCGAACCAAGAATCAAGACAGGCTGGATATTTTTTCGTTAATCAAGAACTCCCATTGTCAATTGAGCAAACAACATTTTCAATTCTAATTCGTTCATTGAAAGTGAAAAATTATCCGGCATTTTCAGTCATCCTTCTGATAGCAAACATTCTGTTTACTTCCTCAGGTGTTTTTGCTCAACCCGAACCGGTTTGGCTTAAGCTATGCTTGTGATAAGGAAGTACATCCTGCTCTCGGCAATTGTACTCATTGTAATATGCCCTTAGTCAAAGAGTCTTCAGTCATTTTCAAAACGGTTCAACCCTCCGAAGTTTGTAATTACATCAGCCAAAATCCTAAAGTGATCCTTCTCGATCTTCGTACCAATGCTGAATTTGAAGGCAGGGCAGAACCGAATTGGGGGAGATTAAAGAATGCGATAAACTTGCCAATACAAGAGTTAGAGGCCAGGATCGCTACCTTGGCTCCTTATAAAGACAGGGAATTCATAGTATACTGCTCAGTAAGTCGGAGAAGTCCGAGGGCAAGTTATATTCTTACCCAAAATGGGTTTAAAAAGGTAACAAATATGGCCAGGGGAATGAGTGTAATGAGGGGCAATTCCTGTAAAGTTCAATAAAAATTGCCTTCTACTTTTATTAGTCGTGGACAATTTAAGCCCACAAATTTCCCGGATATTCACCCTCAGCCACCAGCCTGTCAATACATTCCTGTACTATAGGCTTATCTTCTGCATAGGTCACCCCAAACCATTGGTTCTGTGTCGGAATAACTTTAAAACTAGCCTGCCCATTTCTGATCAGGTTTTCAGCAGCTAGAGGTATGAAAAATTCTGCTTTTGGATTTTCAGTATTGGCCAAAGCGAAATCTTTGAAAAGACCGGCTGATAATTCAAATATTTTTGGAGTAAAGCCCCAAAAATTCATAGATACCCTCGAATTTGATCTTATCGGGTATTCCCGGCCTTCTTCTTCAAACACAATGTTTTTATTTCCGGCATCATCAGGTTTAAAATACACTTTGATTCGTTCATGAATTTCGGCAAGGTTACCAGCTTGATCCACTTCACATACTCCCCTCGAAACATAACCATGCTCAGAAAGTGTTTTGTCAATCTGGAATCCGATCATTGAAAATTGTGTGTCTGAAACCCCATTAACTAAGAAGTCATACATTTTCTGATAAGATTCACGGCCATAAAAATCATCGGCATTAATCACACAAAAAGGCTCCTTCACCGAATCCCTTGCCGCTAAAACGGCATGTGCAGTTCCCCATGGTTTAGTCCTCTGAATTTCAATATCGATTCCAAAGGGCTTTAAGTCAAAAGTTTGAAAAACATAATCTGTTTCAATTTTACCTTTTAATTTGGGTTCAAAAATTCCTTTAAAATTTTCTGCAAACTCTTCCTTTATTACAAAAATCACCTTGCCAAAACCTGCTTTTATTGCATCATAGATAGAGTATTCAATTATAGTCTCTCCATTTGGCCCGAATCCATCAGTTTGTTTCATACTACCATATCGGCTTGCCATTCCTGCTGCCAGGATCACTAAAGTAGGTTTCATGCTATTATTTTAATCTAAATTTGATTCACTGATTTAAATTCTGAAAGTACAAAGATAAAATATTTATCTGTCCATCTTATTTTATCTGGGGGTTTTTGAAGTGGTATCTGCGAATGATTTTGAGACGGGTTAAGTCCGCAATCAGTGTAATTCACGTGTATAAATAAAGGTGAGAATTATTTATTCTTTACATATTTTTCAAGCCATCTGTCCATTTCCCACAGCATATGCATTAGTGATTCTTTAGCTTGGTATGCATGCGACTCTGACGGCAGCAGCACCAGTCGGGCAGTAGCACCATGACCTTTTAATGCGGTATAAAAACGTTCACTTTGCATTGGAAATGTTCCGGTATTATTATCGGCCTGTCCATGGATAAGCAAAATCGGGGTTTTGATTTTATCGGCATAGGCGAATGGTGACATCCGGGTATAAACGGCAGGCGCCTGCCAGAAAGTTCGCTCTTCGGCCTGAAAACCAAAAGGAGTCAGACTTCGGTTGTATGCACCGCTTCTAGCAATTCCGGCTGCAAAAAGATCAGTATGAGCCAAAAGATTTGCCGTCATAAACGCACCATATGAGTGACCACCAATGGCAATCCGTTTTCGGTCGGCAATCCCCATGTCAACAAGATGATTAATTGCAGCTTCGGCATTATATCTGATCTGCTCTACAAAAGTGTCATTGGGTTCTGTATTACTTTCTCCAACTACGGGCATATCTGCATTGTCAAGCACTGCATATCCCCGGGTTACCCAGTAGACAGGGGAAGATTTTCCTATGATACTGAATTTATAAGGAGAGCCCTTAATCTGACCAGCTGCAGCTGCAGTTTTGAATTCTCTTGGATAGGCCCATATCAGCACGGGTAATGGCGGATCACCAGTTTTGAATGTGGCAGGCAGATAAAGTGTACCTCCTAAAGTTATTCCATCCAGCCTTATATAGCTAATCTGCTGCTTTTTAACCCCCTTTAGTTCAGGATAGGGGTCTGAAAAGTCAGTTAAACGGATATAGCTATTATCTTCAAGATTAACTTTAAAATAATTCTTAACCGAATCACTGGATTCCCTGCTATTGATCATGAATTTTCCATTATTAAAAAACACCGGTCGTTCATAATAAGGGGCCTTAGACCTGAATAAGGTATCCATGATCTTTGTTTTGATATTGAACTTTTTTATGAAAGGACGATCTCCTTCCGGCGAAGCTCCATCACTTAACGTGAAAATATTGACATTGTCTGGGTCGCTAATTCGTTTCAGCGCATTGAATTCTGTAAGAAGTACATTTCTGTTAAATTCATTTTTCCGGGTTAAAATGACCCCTGGGTCTCCATAACCATCCTCAAAATAACGATCATAGAGATTAACCCTGAAATTCACATTTGAAGGCTTAATGAAAGCTCTCCGCTCAAAACGGGTCTTCCACCAGCGTTCGGTGATTATTGCTACCTTATCATCACCCCAGACTATGGAATTAAAACGGAAATAACAATCCGCAAGTTTGAGCGGGTACTGATTGAATGGAGCCACCTGGGTATAAACTACATCGCGAACAGTAGCCTGTTGCGCAGGATTACCATTGTCAAGTGCCTCTACCCAATAAAGCACGGCTCCTTTATCTGTTCGCCAGCCGAATGCTCTCGGTCCCTTGGGAACTCCATCAAATCCTGCAGGAATATTCTCTGCAAGCGGAGCATCATAAAGTTTTTTAATCAGCTTTCCTTTCTCATCAAATATGGAGCTGGTAAAAGGGAACGCATTGATCGGAACCTGATAGGAGTATGGGCGTGTGATGTTTGCCAATAACAAAAATTTTCCATCAGGTGAATAGTCCATGCTTCGAATGATTAATGGCTTCAACAAATTGGCTGATTGTCCTTGCAGATTAACTTGTTTTAACTGCGATGTGAAGTAATGATCGAAAAGTTTCTCATCATCAGGATTCTTTAAAAGATCCTGATAGGTAGGAACGGGGGCGGATTTGCCAGTGTTTTCCTGAATCAGGGGCTCTTGCGGACTCTTATTTTGTATAACTAATTCAGATCTGCCATCAGGAATAAATTTACCGATTATAGTTTTTCCATCAGGATTCCAGATAAAGCTATTGCCGTAAGTATTATTAACATTAAATATGCTTAATCGATTAGCCTGAAGAGATTCCAGATCTGCTACCCATAGCTCAACGCTCTTGTCAGTAGTTTGAATAAAGGCAATTTTGCTTTCATCGGGTGACCAGGTAATTTCTGATAGTCTTGGGTCATTTGGAAGCCCTTTAAGATTATATTCAATCCCCGTATTTACTGCCTTGATTTTGATGCTAATGTAAGCTGCAGTTCGGCTTTGCCCGTTGTTTACTGGATTTATTCTTTGTCCTGCAAGGCGAAGCTCTGGCTGAGATAATTCAGAAATGGAAGGCAGATCTTCCATCTCAAGCAGGAGCATTCTTTCGCCGTTTGAACTGATTCTGACAGTTGGAATTGACGGGGCTTCAAATAAACTAAGAATAGGCTGTGGTGGTTTTTGATAGCCCTGAATATCCTGTGCAGATGCAAAACTCCATATTATTGTCAGTCCTGTAAACAGGAGCAAGATTCTTTTCATGTACCTGGTTGTTAGTTGGTTAGTTTTTGGTTGGTTAGTATATTTTGGTTAATTTAAAAATCACATCTCAATACTTAGTTTGGAATACCCTTTCAACAGGATAAATCCTCCCCCTGCAAGCGCTCATGACTTACCCGCCCCTCTCCAGAGGGGGACAAAATCCTTCTTCCTTGTTTATTATTCTTTCAAAACCACAACCCGCTAATTATCGGGTCTTATCTGAAGCATGATTTTCCTGGCTCTTGGTTACTGATTCACCTCACCATTTCTCCACTTTCCATTCTCAAACCTCTTACTTTATCGATCTAAAATCCTGTCCCACCTTAATGCTAAGCAAAGACTCATAGATCAAACGGATAACATTATCAACGTCTTCTTTATGGATCATTTCAACCGTGGTATGCATGTAGCGCAATGGAAGTGAAATCAATGCAGAAACAACTCCATCATTTGAGTATGCAAATGCATCTGTATCTGTTCCTGTAGAGCGCGAGGATGCCTGTCTCTGGAATGGAATATTATTCGCTTCGGCTGCCTTGATAAGTAATTTATTCAGATTGGTTTGAACTGCCGGCGCATAGGAAACTACAGGCCCTTTGCCACAGGCAAGATCTCCCTGAGTGATCTTGTTAATCATTGGGGTTTGAGTATCGTGCGTTACATCTGTTATGATTGCAACGTTTGGTTTGATCCTGTGAGCGATCATTTCTGCTCCGCGTAATCCGATTTCTTCCTGTACAGAGTTTACGATGTAAAGTCCGAAGGGTAATTCCTTTTTGTTTTCCTTGAGCAAGCGGGCAACCTCGGCAATCATAAATCCACCGGCACGGTTATCAAGTGCTCTGCCTACATAATATCGGTTATTCAATACCATGAATTCATCTTCATAGGTAATTACACAACCCACATGTATTCCCAATTTTTCGACCTCCTCTTTGGTGGTACACCCACAATCAAGGAAAATATTTTTCAGGGTGGGCGCTTCTTCTTTTTCACCACTTCGGGTATGAATAGCAGGCCAGCCAAATAATGCCTTCACAATTCCCTTATCTGTATGAATATTCACTCTTTTGGAAGGAGCGATCTGATGATCAGATCCACCATTTCTGATGACGTAGATTAAACCATCTTTAGTGATATAATTTACGAACCAGGAAATCTCATCAGCATGAGCCTCTATGACCACTTTATATTCTGCTTTTGGGTTAATTACTGCCACTGCAGTACCATAATTATCAACAAAATATTCATCAGTATAGGGTTTGATATAATCCAACCACATTCTTTGGCCTTCCCACTCAAAACCTGTAGCTGAAGGATTATTGATGTATTTTTCAAAAAACTCGAGTGATTTCTTAGTCACTACAGGAATATGTTCCTGCTCTTTTTTCTTTGCCATTATTTCTGTTCTTTCTTGTATTTCAATTTATAGCC
>CAMCTU010000018.1 GCA_945878525.1 Sphingobacterium thalpophilum | reverse complement strand
GTCCGAACGGGTTCATCCGGGCGGGCTGCTCGCATCAAATGATTTCTCCACAACACGATTTCCAATCTTAATAAGAACATACTACCCCTGTGTTCAAAATGACGGCACTCGTGAGCGGTCAATCTGCATAAGCCAGCGTACAGACACTGACCTTTACCCCCTCGATTTTCAGTAATTCTATGCTGCAGGCCTCCATGGTAGCCCCGGTAGTCATCACATCGTCCACAAGGAGAATATGTTTATGAAATAGTTCTGAAGGATTTTTCATGATAAATGCATCTTTCAGATTTTCATATCGGGCAAACCTTGATTTTTTGGTTTGAGATTGGGTATTTTCTTCCCGAACCAGATTATGAGTACTTATGGGCAGATTTAGGATAGATGACAAACCTTTAGATATCTGCTCGCTTTGGTTATAACCTCTTTGTTTAAATCTTTTTGGATGTAAGGGGATTGGAATAATCATATCTGGTTTATCCCAACCTTCTGTCCGACTAAGTTGCAGGGCATATAACTCCCCCATACGTATTCCCACATCTAATTTTTTATTATATTTTAGCTCATGCATCATGTTCTGAACCCGGCTTCCTTTTTGAAAATAAACAAAAGCTATGGCCTGTTCGAACTTAAACCTTCCCCATAATTGACGTGCCATCTTGTTCTGAGGATCAATGTGGAAGTTTGTCCGGGGAAGATGGTAGATACAATTGGTGCAGATTACTTTTTCGTTTTTGAACAAGTTTTGTCCGCATGCTACGCAAAGTTCCGGAAAGAACAGACAAAACAAATCATTGAAATAATCCAAGAACCTTTTCATGGGATTAAGATATGGGGGCATATCTGTCGGAAGAGAAGTACAGTATGTGATGATTTAGGAAACGGTCAGATGATTTAAGATTCGGGGGCATTCAGACCCGATAGTTATCGGGTTACGAACTTACTTAGGCGTCGACAGTTTAACTCGTAAGTTGCTATGCTGTTAAGTGATAGCTATTGGGTGAATAAATCACTTTCCGCTCACCCAGGTGATTTTGTAAGTCATTAAATTCATCGACAAATAGACAAATCATCTCATCGACAAATTGATTCTCAGCTTTTCACGGCCAATTGCCCGCAGGCCGCATCAATATCCTTCCCTCTGCTTCGGCGGATATTGGTATTGACCCCGTTTTTGCGCAGATGAGCTGCAAATGCTTCAATTTTATCTTCTCCTGCATTTTCAAAATCGGCAAAAGAGATGGGGTTGTATTCGATGATGTTTACTTTACATGGGATATGCCTGCAGAATTTTACCAGTTCTTCGGCATCGGAGATATTGTCATTGAAATCATTGAAAACAATGTATTCGTAAGTGACCGGGTTTTTGGTTTTTGAGAAATAGTATTTTAGTGCCTCTGCCAATGCTTTTAGGGAATTTTGCTCATTGATGGGCATAATGGTATTCCGCTTTTCATCATTGGCAGCATGCAGGGAAAGCGCAAGATTAAAACGCACGGCATCATCACCAAGCTTCTTGATCATTTTTGCAATTCCTGCAGTAGAAACGGTAATGCGTTTGGCCGCCATGTTCAGTCCGTCGGAAGCCGTGATGCGCTCAATGGATTTCATAACATTAGCGTAATTTAGTAAGGGCTCACCCATACCCATATAGACGATATTGCTCAGCGGGATATTGTAGTTTTCTTTGGCTTGTTTATCAATCAGTACCACCTGATCATAAATTTCATCGGCATTAAGGTTACGTTTTCTATCCATATAACCTGTTGCACAAAACCTACAGGTCAGGCTGCATCCAACCTGCGAACTCACGCAGGCGGTCATGCGGTCGGTAGCAGGAATTAACACACCTTCGATAATATTGCTATCGAACAGTTTGAATGTACTTTTTATGGTTTTGTCGTTGCTAAATTGAGAATGATGAACCAGCACATTGTTGATCGTAAAACTCTCCTTTAATTTCTCTCTCAAAGCTTTCGAAAGATTACTCATCTCATCAAAATCTATGCATGATTTTCCCCAAAGCCATTCGTAAACCTGCTTTGCACGGAACGAAGGTTCAGACATGGCAATAAACTCCTGCTTTAGCTGCTCAACGGACAGGCTTCGAATGTCTTTTTTCTCTGATGATGGCATTGTTCTGCAAAAGTACGGAAATTTAGATTAGTGAATAGTGGTTAGGTGGTTTGTTGGTTAGTGGTTAGTTGTGAGATTATTTCGTCGTACCTCCCTGCCCGTCCGGTCAGGCGGGTTCGCAATGACATCCAAAATGAAAATAGCATCCAATACTTGGTTTAGTGCTGGATGGCGGGTCAAGCCCGCGAAGACAGTGAATAGGGTTTTTTCTCGCCAAGACGCAAATTAAAACGGTTTAAAATATCATTTGTTTGAGACTAAACTTTTTGCGTCTCCGCGTCTTTGCGAGAGCTTCGGTTTGTAATTGCAAGTGCCTCGTTTTGTCATTGCGAGCGCAGCGCGGCAATCTCAATATTTAGTAAGAGGCAAATTGGGAGATTGCTTCGTCGTACCTCCTCGCAATGACATACTATTAAAGAGTCAACTGGATTATACATTGTCATCGGTATCAGGTTAGGCCTGAGAAATGAAGATTTAATAAACTCAAAACACCTAACTTTGCCACATGCTCAGATACCTCAGCGCAGATTATATCTTCCCGGTTAGTTCTGACCCTCTTGAGGAGGGGATAGTTGTACTGAATGAATCAGGGGAAATCATCGATCTTCTAGATCCAAAACGAAGTCCAACAATATCCGGCGCAATTGAGTATTATCATGGAATCATCGTCCCCGGCTTTATAAATGCACACTGTCATTTGGAGCTTTCGCATTTGCAAGGTAAAATTCCAAAAGGTACCGGACTTATTCCTTTTCTTAAGGCCGTCATATCCCAAAGGATAGCAGAAGAAAATGAGGTGCTAACAGCCATGAAAACAAATGATCAAAGGATGTTTGATAATGGCATTGCAGCCGTCGGCGATATTTCTAATAATCATTTATCGAAGTCAATCAAACAACACAGTAAAATATATTATCACACGTTCGTAGAGTTGCTTGGTTTTGATCCGGCGAAAGCAGAAATAGTATTTAATAAAGCGCTTGAACTGAAATCCGGCTTTGCACCCTTGCCTGCATCCCTGGTACCTCATGCACCCTATTCCGTTTCCGAAAGACTTTTTAGTCTGCTGCGTGAATACTCAGAAAGTCATGAAAACTTATGCAGTATGCACAATCAGGAAAGTCGGGCGGAAACTGTTTTTTTTGAGAATAAGTGCGGGGATTTTCTTGATTTTTACAAGATGCTGGGTCTGAATTTACACTTTTTCGAAGCCAGGTTTCAAAGCTCCATTCAGAGTATTTTGCCTTTGTTTTCAGCAAAGCAAAAGACCCTGCTGGTTCACAATACTTATACAAGCTTGGAGGATTTAGCTGCTGTGTCTGCTTCCGGCAATGATATTTATTGGTGTTTTTGTCCGAATGCCAATCGCTATATCGAAGGCAGACTTCCGGATATCGATCAGTTTCTTACTGATGATTACAAAATCACTGTGGGAACAGATAGTCTGGCCTCAAATGATAAACTTTGTATTTTATCTGAACTCAAAGTAATCAAAGCGTATTTTCCGGAATTACCCTTTGCTCAAACGATCCAATGGGCTACACGCAATGGAGCTGAGTTTTTAGGAATAGATAAGCGTTTTGGTTCGATTGAAAAGGGAAAAACTCCGGGATTAAACCTGGTTGAACATGTAAACGGGACAGAATTAACCTCTACCTCAACTATAAAACGTCTCATATAAAATTTTTTTATTCTGATCTGATTTAAATGAATAGCATTAAAAAACTCTTCAATATTGAATACCCAATTATTCAGGGAGGGATGGTTTGGTGTAGTGGCTGGCGACTGGCTTCGGCGGTATCGAATGGCGGGGGTTTGGGTTTAATAGGTGCCGGCTCAATGTATCCCGAAATATTGCGGGAGCATATTCAAAAATGCAGACTAGCCACATCAAAGCCATTTGGAGTAAATGTACCATTATTATACCCTGATATTGAGCAGATTATGCAAATAATTGTGGAAGAAAAGGTTCAAATTGTATTCAGCTCTGCTGGCAATCCGGCACTTTGGACTCCCTATTTAAAGGAAAATAACATCAGGGTTGTACATGTGATTGCCAATAAGAAATTCGCTGACAAAGCTGTGGAAAGTGGTGTTGATGCAATTGTAGCAGAAGGATTTGAAGCCGGTGGACATAATGGCCGTGAGGAAACAACTACCTTATGCCTGATCCCGGAGATCTGTGATGCGGTATCAGTACCTGTTATTGCAGCAGGTGGAATCGGCAGCGGAAAGGCGATGCTTGCTGCATTTGCGCTGGGGGCTGAAGGGGTTCAAATTGGTTCTTTATTTGCTGCATCAAATGAATCTTCTGCTCATCAAAGCTTCAAAGAAGCGATAGTAAAGGCAACAGAAGGAGATACCAAACTAAGCATGAAATCTTTGATGCCGGTACGTTTGCTCAAAAATGATTTCTACAGAGCCGTTGAAAAGGCTGAAGCTGAAGGTGCCAATCGGGCACAATTGATGGAATTATTAGGACGCGGCCGCGCAAAGAAGGGAATGTTTGAAGGAGATTTGTTTGAGGGTGAGCTTGAAATCGGACAGGTAGCTTCCTATGTAAATGAGATAAAGCCGGCTGCTCAGATTCTAAATGAGGTTTGGACGGAATTTATAAGAGAAAAAGAACGCATTTGTAAATTAAGTTATTAGAACAATTCAATGAAGCATCTCGATATCATTATTACCGGAAAAGTACAGGGTGTTTTTTTCAGATCAACCAGTAAAGCAGTGGCAGATCAGCTTGGAATAAAAGGTACTGCTCGTAACCGGTCAGATGGAACTGTATTTATTGAAGCTGAGGGTGACGATTTCTCTCTCGAACTATTTCTTGAATTCTGCCGCAAAGGCTCTGACAGGGCAATGGTTGAAAATGTATCCATTAGCGAAGCTGAATTGAAAAACTATGTTAATTTTGAAGTAGTAAAAAGATAATTTAAACGATCTAATCTTATCTCTCATTGTCAGCAATTAAAAAATTTGCCGGTCAGACTGCCCTATATGGGATAAGTACAGTCATAGCCCGTTTTTTAAACTTTTTTCTTACACCAATTTATGTAGGACTCTACTCTCCGAAAGTTTACGGTATTTTTTCTCTTATGTACAGCTGGGCATCCATGCTCAATGCTTTGCTGGCATTCGGAATGGAAACCACCTATTTCAGATATCTTAATAAATATGCGAACGATAAGCAGAAAGTATATAACAATACTTTTTTTACGGTCTCATTGATTGCATTCACATTTCTGCTGTTCAGCTTTCTTTTTGTGGATGATATTGCTACTTGGATACAGCGGGGCAATGCTAATGATCCTGATTATGCCCGGTACATCAAATATTTTATTTACATCCTTGTAGCCGATGCGCTGGCAGTCATTCCATTTGCCAAATTAAGGGCTGATAGCCGACCGATACGCTACAGTATCATCAAGTTCGTCAATATTTTAACGTTCATCGGCTTGAACCTGCTCTTCATATTTGTTTTTCCGATGATCATAAAGGAAGGCTGGTTTGGCGCAGAATATTTAACCGACTGGTACAGAGAAGGTTGGGTAGGTTATGTGTTCATTTCTAACCTGATAGCCAGTCTGATTACTCTCATCCTGCTTACACCGGAGCTGTTGAAATTGACATTCAGCTATGATATTTTGTTATTGAAGGAAATGCTGGTTTATAGCTTACCTGTTTTGATTGCCAATATATCCTTCATCATCAATGAAAATATAGACAAGGTATTTCTGGGACAACTTTTGCCTGCGGATATTGCCGAACAGGAGGTAGGAATTTATGCAGCCTGCTACAAGATCGCAGTATTCCTGAGCATCTTTATTAATGCTTTCCGGCTGGGTGCAGAGCCTTTCTTCTTTAGTCAGGCAAAGAATAAGAACGCTACCGAAACTTATGCCCGTATTATGGATTACTTTGTCATTGCCGTTTCTCTGATCTTTGTGTTCCTGGTTGCAAATATCGAGCTGCTTAAGTACTTTATTTATAAGAAGGATGCTGCAGAACAAGCACTGTATTGGTCGGGTTTAAGGATAGTTCCTATTTTATTATTCGGTTATGTGAGTCTGGGAATTTATATCAATTTATCGATCTGGTATAAGTTATCGGATCAAACTCGCTATGGATTATACATCTCAGGGATAGGGGCGATTTTGACCATCTTACTCAATGTAATCTTCATACCAAAGTTTAGCTATATGGCTTCGGCATGGATCTCACTTACAGCTTATACCCTGATGATGATCCTGTCGTATTTATGGGGCCAGCGTAATTACCCCATCCCATATAAGCTCAAAAAGAATATCATTTATCTTTTTTCTTCCGTTTGTATTGTTTTTGTAGTTTTTGTAGTATTTGATCGTAATCTGATTATTGGAAATGCCTTGTTTCTTATATTTACGATTGCGATTCTCCTTAGGGAAAGGAAAGAAATCAAACTAATACTCGGCAGAAAATGAAAATCCGCATTATAAACAGATCAGTCCACTCATTGCCTGCTTATGAAACCGAAGCTTCTGCAGGAATGGATCTTAGGGCCAATCTTTTGGAAGCCATCGTTTTAAAGCCGATGGAGCGGAAACTGATACCCAGTGGTTTGTTTATTGAATTGCCTGTAGGATTTGAGGCGCAGATAAGGCCCAGAAGCGGACTCGCATTGAAGCATGGTATCAGCATTCTGAATTCACCGGGAACGATTGATGCTGATTACAGAGGAGAAATAAAGATTTTGCTAATCAATTTCTCTGAAACGGATTTTGAGATTAATAATGGTGACCGTATAGCACAAATGATTATTTCAAGGCATGAACAGGTAAGCTGGGAGCAAGTTGAAATATTAAGCGACACTGTTCGCGGAGCAGGGGGATATGGACACACTGGATTGTAAGGCTATGAAAAAAGGGAGCATCGCTATTTTATTCTTTTTGATCTGTGCATTTCCGGTTTCAGCTCAAAGAAACAAAGTCGAAAAGGCTGAGCCTGTCATTGTTATTGGAAAGTCTTTAAATCAAAGAGACAGCATCCGGGTAAAGGAATTATTCTTTAATGGCCTGCAGGAAAAGATTTCAATGAATTACGCAATGGCAGCATCCACTTTTTCAAAAATCCTGGATCTGGATCCTTCAAATGATGCCGCACTTTATGAATTGGCCAATATTAGTTTTTCCGGTGATAAGCCTGAAGAGGCAGAAAAGCTGGTGAGAAGAGCCGTAACTGTGAGCCCTGAAAACGAATGGTATTGGGTATTGCTATCCGATATTTATAAAAGGACAAATAAAATTAATGATCTGGTTTTTGTTCTGGAGGAGTTATCGAGAATATCACCCAAAAATGAGGCTTATTACTATGACAAGGCAAATGCCCTTCTGATACTAAAGCGTGTAGATGAGGCTGAAAACGCTTACGATGAAATAGAGAAGATATTTGGCGCATCAGAGGATTTGACATCTGCCAGGCAGCGTATCTCAATGCAGCAAGGTAAAACAGCGAATCTAACTGATGAGTTAGAAAGGCAGATTCAATTAAAACCCGAAGATTTAAGGAATTACATTTATCTAAGTGAAGTTTATTCCAGGGAAGGTGACCGACAAAAGGCTGTCGAAATATTAAACAAGGCTAAACAAATATCGCCTGAAAACGCTTTGGTTCGTCTGGCGCTTGCCGACAATTATAAGGCACTCCGGCAGTTTGAAAACACATTTATAGAATTAAAGGTTGCTTTTGAAGATCCTGATCTGAATATTGATGAGAAGGTCAGAATTGTACTTTCATTTTTCCCGATGTTTGCAGATATGAAGGCCAGAGCCAATACAAATGAACTTGCTTCTATTATGGTAAGGGTTCATCCGGAGGAGGCTAAAGCCCATGCTTTGTTTGGGGATGTACTTTTTCAGGAACGAAAATATACATTAGCCCAGGAGTCATATAAAAGAGCACTGAAAATCAATGATCAGGTCTATCAAATTTGGGAGCAATTGCTGCGAATACAAGTTAGCCGTGGCGAATTTGAACAGTCAATAACAGATGGTGAACATGCTTTGAGTATTTTCCCAAACCAGGCGGCACTTTATTTGTATACAGGTATTGGGTATGCACAAACTCAAAAACATGAAAAGGCAATAGCTTATTTGAAAAGTGCATTGGATCTGGAAACTGAGGATAAGGATATACTTGTTCAGATCCATTCAACGATGGGTGATTCTTATAATTCTCTGAAACAATTTAAACAATCAGATCAATCCTATACCAAAGCACTCGAGCTTGATTCCAGGAATTCTTATGTTTTGAATAATTACGCCTATTATTTATCGTTAAGAGGAGAGAATTTATTAGAAGCCGAAAAAATGTCAAGGCGTTCTAATGAACTGGATCCTGATAATTCATCTTCTGAGGATACCTATGCATGGATTTTATTTAAACTCAAAAAATATGAAGACGCCAGGATCTGGATTGAAAGAGCCTTGCAGCATAACTCGAAAAGTGCAGTGCAGCTTCATCATTATGGAGACATTTTATATTTCCTTGGAGAAAAGGAAAAGGCGGTTGATCAATGGCGGGTAGCAAAAGAAATGGGCTTACGCTCAGAAACTTTGGATAAAAAAATAGATGAAAAGAAATATATTGACTAATGCGGTTTATGCATTTGTGCTTTTACTAGCATTTAATACTTGTAAGGCTAAAAAGGGGATTTTTCCAGTAGCAGTGGCAATCCCTGAGGCAGCAACGGTAATTCCTATAGAAGTAGATGATACAAGAAAGAATAAATTGAAATCCATTAATGATAGCAACATGGTTTTCAATACACTTGCTGTGAGGTCAAAGGCTGTACTCAGCATAAATGATAAAGCAAATGATGTAAATATGAATTTCCGGATCCGAAATAATGAGGTGATTTGGGTCTCAATTACTGCCCTTGCAGGATTGGAAGTTGCCAGAGCTTTGATCACGCCTGATAGTGTCAGAATCATCAATCGATTGGATAATATTTACATCAAAAAACCATTCAGCTATATCTATGAGTTTACCAATGAACAAATCAACTTCAAAACCCTCCAGTCTATCCTAATAGGAAACACTATTTCAGACTTCATCACTGATTCAACCGATCTCAACATGGAGAGCGATGAAGTTAAACTAAAAAGTATTCTGGTGGGATTGACTTATAATTTGCGGCTTAGTTCAGGGAATAAAGTGGTGTATGCGAACTTGAATGATGAGCTTGCAAAACAGGAACTTACTGCGAAATACGCTGATTTTATTTTGGTAAATCAGCAGCAGATTCCACATTCAGTTATCGTGGATTCCACAGTTAAAACCAAGAAGTTTCTACTTGACCTTAAGTTTTTAAAGGTTGATCTGGATGGCCCTATAGAACTTCCATTCAGGGTTCCTGAGCGGTTTTTGATAAAAAATTAAATACATTTGACTGAATGAAGCATTTTAAGTCTTTCCTTTTTCTTGTATTATTAATTTCGGCATCCGGACTTTTTGCTCAGAGTAGTTCAGAGCTGCGAAGGCGTAAGGAAGCCTTGACAAGGGAAATAGAATCTTTAAACAAAAGCCTTAATCAGACTGCAGATAATAAGAATCTCTCCTTAAAAGAGATAAGGGCATTGAATGCTCAAATCAGACTGCGGGAGAAAAAAATTAGTATTATCAATACTGAAGTAAAATTACTGGATAATCAGATTTCAGATAATACTAATACGGTACGTTCGCTTCAGTCGCAACTCGTTAAGTTAAAAAAAGAATATGCAGCGATGGTGCTCTTTGCTTTTCGCAATCAGAGTTCATATAGTAAACTCATGTTTATTTTTGCTGCGGACAATTTCAATCAGGCTTATAAACGATTGAAATACCTTCAGCAGTTTAGTGAATACCGACAGAAACAAGCACAGTACATTGAGGGAACTCAGAAAGAACTGAATGTAAAAATTACCGAGCTTGACCGGAATAAAAAGGAAAAAAATGAGATTCTGACTGATCAGCAGAAGGAAAAGCGCACTCTTGGTATTCAAAAGAATAGTAAATCCAAGGTTTTGAACAGCTTAACAAGTCAGGAGAAAAGGCTAAAGCAGGAACTCACTCAAAAGCAGCGGGAATCCGCAATTTTGAATCGTGCTATTCAGAATGCGATCAACAAAGAAATTGAAGAAGCAAGGAAGCGTGCCGAGAGTGAGGCCAGAGCTGCTGCAGCCAAGGCGAAATCTGAAAATAAAGATGCACCTGATTATAAGCCTGTTGCAAGTGGTTCGAGTATACTGGCAGCTACACCTGAATCTGCAAAATTATCATCCGATTTTCTGGGAAGCCGCGGTAGTCTTCCATGGCCTGTAACAAATGGAATGATAATCGAAGACTTTGGAAACCATACCATTGGGCGAAACGTAACTACAGAAAATAACGGTGTTGATATTAAAACAGCTCCGGGATCGGCGATTCGTGCCGTATTTGGTGGGGAAGTTGCAGCTGTCCAGAATATTTCAGGATCCTATGCTGTTTTGATCAGACATGGTGAATATTTTACTGTATATTCGAATTTAAAAAGCGTAAATGTATCAAGAGGCCAGAAAGTTACGTTAAAACAAAATATTGGAACAGTAATCACGGATCCTATTGACGGGACGACTGAAGTTCACTTTGAAGTGAGAAAAGGGGCAACCCCCATGAATCCTGCTGGCTGGCTCTCAAATTAAATTATAATTAAAAGGCATTTTATTGCCTATATTTGTATATTGTACTATGAATATGTTTGATTCAGTATTATTGTTTATGAATATCGGGGGGCCAGAGATGATCCTGATATTCCTCGTTGTTCTTTTGTTATTCGGTGGTAAAAAGCTTCCTGAACTTGCCCGCGGCTTGGGTAAAGGTCTCAGAGAGTTTAAAGATGCTTCGGATGGTATAAAAAGAGAAATTCATAACAACATCAATAGCGTAAATGAGGTGGCTGATCAGGTGAAATCTGAAGTTCAGTCGGCTGCAGATTACGTTGATACCCAAACCTCCGCGGTAACAGGTTATCCTAGTCCGGATGAGGCAGTTTTAGAGCATGGATATGCATCTCAAACCGAATTAGAGCAGGAAAATAATAATCCTGTTGCAGGATATGTGCCTGAAAATACTTTTGTAGATCCAGGTTCAGAAATTACTAAAAACCCCGATCAATCGGGACTTGAGCATTCAAAAATCGCACATTAAATTAATTATTATGTCAAATTCAATTTTATTATTCGCAGGCCTTGGAGCCACTGAGGTTATCTTAATTGTCGTGGTTGTTCTATTAATGTTTGGAGGTAAAAAAATCCCGGAGCTTATGCGAGGATTAGGTAAAGGAATTAAAGAATTCAAGACTGCGCAGAGTGGTGAAGGTGAAACACCTGCACCTACTACAAAAGACCAGGAGTCTAAATAATATACTAATATGGAACTTATTTCCTCCGGTGATATTTATTGCCGGAGGAAATTCCTTTTTGAACAATTGCCTTATTTGGAATCTATATAGACGATAGAAAGCCAATCCCGGTTTTACAATTTTTATGTGTTTTGTTAATTAACAGGGCAGAATCATAAAATAATTTCTGTTAACACAATATTTGAGGCATGGAAGGTTTTTCTTCTCTTTCCAAAATTCAGGCTGCTCTGGTAAAGCATGACCCGGAATTCACTTTACCCCATCTTGTAGAAAATTACTTAAACCGCATAAGCGAAAATCAGGAGCTGAATGCATTTGTAGAAGTATTTACAGATGAGGTGCGTTTTGAAGCTTTACGGATTCAGGAAAAGTTGAATTCAGGAACGGCAGGGAAACTTGCCGGTATGGTTATCGGAATAAAGGATAATATCTGTTTCAAAGATCATAAAGTTTCTGCCTGTTCCAGGATTCTTGAAAATTATGTTTCACCTTTTTCTGCAACAGTTGTAGAACGTCTCATTGCTGAGGATGCATTGATTATCGGCAGGCTCAATTGTGATGAGTTTGCAATGGGAGCATCTAACGAATCATCTTACTATGGTCCGGTAAAGAATAAAGCCGACAAAACTAAGGTTTCGGGGGGATCATCAGGAGGGGCTGCTGTTGCAGTTCAGGCTGGACTTTGCCTGGCGGCCTTGGGCACTGATACCGGTGGCTCCGTTCGTCAGCCGTCCTCATTTTGCGGAGTTATAGGATTGAAGCCCAGTTACGGAAGAGTATCGAGGCATGGAATTATTTCCTACGCATCTTCTTTTGATCAAGTTGGACCGATTACAAATTGTATTGAAGATGCTGCAATTCTACTCGAAATCATTGCCGGTTCAGATAATTACGATAGTACGGCCTCCAAAAGCGTGGTACCTTCCTATACTGTAGAAAACAAAGAATTAAAAAAGGAAAAGATTGCCTATTTATCAGAAGCACTACACTCTAAAGGCCTTGATCCTGAAGTTAAGCTTGCCTTTCAGAAAAGCATAGATTCATTAAAAGCAGCTGGTCATTTGGTGGAGCCCGTTCCTTTTGAATTTCTGGAATATGTGGTTCCTACCTATTATATTCTTACCATGGCTGAAGCATCATCTAATCTTGCGAGGTATGATGGGGTACATTATGGATACCGTAGTAAAAGGGCTTATGATCTTGAATCGACTTATAAAACTTCCCGTTCAGAAGGTTTTGGGGCCGAAGTTAAGCGAAGAATTGTGCTTGGAACCTTTGTGCTAAGTGCAGGGTATTATGATGCCTACTATTCAAAGGCACAGAAAGTGCGCAGATTGATTCGTGACAGGACTAATCAAATATTAGAGGAATATGATTTTATCATGTTACCAACTGCGCCTACACCAGCCTTTAATATTGGTGAGGAAAGTGATGATCCGGTGGTGAATTATCTGGCAGACATTTTTACTGTTCAGGCGTCATTGGCAGGTATTCCGGCAATTTCCATCCCTGCAGGCAATAATTCTGCGGGTTTGCCGCTAGGAATGCAGTTTTTAGGAAGGCGATTCGGTGAAGCTGATTTGTTGGCTTTTTCAAAAAAATTCCAGAAGATATTGAACTCATAATCAGTTTTTGGTTACCTGGGAATGTTTTTTATTCGGTAAATATGTCAAACTCTATTTTTGAAATATGAGAAAAACCATAGTAGTAGTATATATTGCACTGGTATCCTTCATACCTGGGGTCAGTGCCTCAACAAGTCTGAGCCAGGATTCGGTTCTTCTGAAATCATCCGGTAAGAGTATTAGCCTTAAAGACACCCTTTTTAAACCTGGTAAGGTACCAGATCCAATTCTAAGCTATCAGAACCTTGTTTATAAAAACAGACTGGAGTCCATTCAAAAGGACGTTTCATTAAGTTACAATGAATATGTACAGAAGTACATCGATATTTATACCGGAAGAAAAGAACAGATCGGGAAGATGCTAGGCTTATCTGAATACTATTTTCCAATTTTTGAAAAAGCATTGAAGGAGGTTGGTATTCCTGAAGAGCTAAAATTCCTCACTGTAGTCGAATCAGCCTTAAACCCTCAGGCAGTTTCTCGGTCAGGCGCAGTTGGCCCATGGCAATTTATGTACCAAACCGCAAGAGGATATGGCTTAATCATGGATAACTATACAGATGAGCGTAAAGATCCTGTAAAAGCAAGTTACGCTGCAGCAAAATATCTTTTTGATGCGCATGCAAAAATTGGCGACTGGCTTCTTGCAATTGCAGCGTTTAACTGTGGTACAGGTGCTGTAACTAGGGCAATTGCCAAATCAGGTGGAGTAGCTGATTTTTGGAAGGTCAGGCCATTTTTGCCGGTTCAAACTCAAAATTATGTCCCGGCCTTTATAGCCACCGTTTATTCAATGAAATTTTTTAAGGATCATAAAATTTCTGTTAAACCGGCAGGCTTCAGCACATTAACAGATGTGGTTCCGGTTAATAAAAGGATTTCAATGAGTAGTATTGCAGCTGCAACAAATATTGACATAAAGGAACTTCTGCTCCTGAATCCCTCCCTTAAAAAGGAAATCGTTAATGGGTCAGAATTAAAACCGATTCCATTGGTGCTTCCTCTGTTGGAGAACCATACCTACACATCTCTGTATGAACTTTTTAATGAATCAACTGATCTGACAAAGCCTGTTCCATTTATCGCTTCAACAAACTTAACTGTAATAGAAAAATCTGAATCGAAGAAAAATACGAGTTTGTACCTATATTACACGGTAAAGCCAGGTGATACTCTATCTGAGATTGCTGAAAAAAAAGGCTCAAGTGTTAGCAATATCAAAGCGCTTAACGGACTCAAGAAGTCTACAATTAAAGTCGGAATGCGATTAAAAATCGATAGACCTTAGGCAGCAGATCTCAAAATGGCTTGTTTTTGTTTTTTACTGCCGTAACGAAAAGAATTGTAATTTTGGCCAACTGACCAATTCCTAAACTTAATGAGTAAAACTAACCGTAAACAAGACGCATTGGATTATCATTCCCAAGGTCGTCCAGGAAAAATACAGGTTGTACCAACTAAACCAACTTATTCTCAGCGTGATTTGTCATTGGCCTATTCCCCCGGGGTGGCAGAACCATGCCTTCGAATTGCTGAAAATAAAGAAGACGTCTATAAATACACTGCAAAGGGAAACCTCGTTGCTGTAATTAGTAATGGATCGGCTGTTCTTGGTCTCGGAGATATTGGTCCTGAAGCCGGAAAACCTGTAATGGAGGGCAAAGGCCTGCTTTTTAAAATATTTGCTGATATAGACGTATTTGACCTTGAACTGGATACACAGAACGTTGACGAATTTGTGACAATTGTCAAGGCTCTTGAACCAACTTTCGGAGGGATTAATCTTGAGGATATTAAAGCGCCTGAGTGCTTTGAAATAGAGCGTCGTCTTAAAGAAGTGATGTCAATACCTGTGATGCACGATGATCAGCACGGAACCGCGATAATTTCTGCTGCAGCATTGATCAATGCCTGTGAATTGCAAAAGAAAAAGTTGGATAAGGTTAAGATTGTGGTGAATGGCGCGGGTGCTGCAGCAATTTCCTGTACACGATTGTATGTTAGCCTTGGCGCACGAAAAGAAAATATTGTGATGCTTGATCGCTCTGGTGTAATAAGGAGCGACCGTGCAAATCTTGAAGGTACAAAGGCTGAGTTTGCCACCGGGCTTAAGATTGATACGCTTGAGGATGCAGTTAAAAATTCGGATGTATTTATTGGACTCTCATCTCCGGATGTATTAACTGCCGAAATGTTGAAAACAATGGCTAAAAATCCTATTGTTTTTGCAATGGCCAATCCTGACCCGGAGATAGCATATGACCTTGCAATTAAAACCCGGAAGGATATAATTATGGCTACCGGAAGATCAGATTATCCAAATCAGGTGAATAACGTGCTTGGTTTTCCGTATATCTTCAGAGGAGCACTTGATGTCAGAGCTACCGGAATAAATGAAGAGATGAAAAAGGCAGCAGTTATTGCTATCGCTGAGTTGGCAAAGAAAACAGTTCCTGAATCAGTAAACCTTGCCTATAACTTAAAGAATATTAAATTTGGGAAAGATTATATCATTCCAAAACCCATAGACTTTCGCTTAATTACGTCAGTATCACCTGCAGTTGCTAAAGCGGCTATGGATTCGGGTGTGGCACGCAAAGGAATAAAAGACTGGGAGGCTTATAATGAGGAATTGAAGGCCCGTCTTGGTCTGGATGATAAAATAATGCGCACCATTACGAATAAAGCTAAAAGCGCTCCTAAGCGTATTGTTTTTGCAGAAGCAGACAATTACAAGATACTAAAAGCTGCTCAAATTGTTCGGGATGAAGGCATTGCAATCCCAATCTTGTTGGGAAATAAAGCGATGATCAATACAATTATGCTCGAAAATGAACTTGAGCTGGATGGTGTAAACATTATAGATCCGCTTGAGGAACATGAAAAAAGAAGCAACTTTGCTGATTATCTTTATAAAAAACGTCAGCGTCGTGGAATTACTCTTTTTGAAGCGAAAAAGCTAATGAAAGATCGTAATTATTATGGTGCAGCTATGGTTCAGTTTGGAAAGGCTGATGCTTTAATCTCAGGACTCACCAAAGATTATCCTTCAACAATAAAGCCTGCGCTTCAGGTAATTGGTATTGAAGAAGGGGTTAATCGTGTTGCAGGGATGTACATGATGCTAACCAAAAAGGGTCCTGTGTTTTTTGGGGATACCACAGTCAATGAAAATCCTACAGTCGATGAACTGGTTGATATTACTGTCTTGCTGGATAATTCAGTCAGAAAGTTTAACATTCAACCCAGGGTGGCCATGTTATCATACTCAAATTTCGGATCAAATGATGGAACTGTTCCTGAAAAAGTACGTCAGGCTGTAAGAATACTTCATGAGAAGCATAAAGATATAATTGTTGACGGGGATATGCAGGCCAATTTCGCAATGAATCCCGAGCTTCTCAGAGATAATTATCCATTTAGCACTTTGGTTGGGGCCCCTGCAAATGTATTAGTATTCCCAAATCTTGAATCAGGGAATATTGCTTATAAGTTGTTGCAGGAAATTGGTGATGCTGAGGCTGTAGGACCAATATTGCTCGGACTGAATAAACCGGTTCATATTTTACAACTTGGTAGTTCGGTACGTGAGATTGTGAATATGGTGACTATTGCTGTTGTTGATGTTCAGACCAAAGAGGAAGAAGGTTCTGCGATTGAGAATCCCAAGGTAAAGGGTTTATTTAAACGGGCCTTAATAAAGCAATAGGTTCTAATATATTGATTTAAATTAACGGTAAAATGTACGCATACATAAACGGTAAATTGGTATTCAAGTGTCCAACATATGTAGTTATTGATGCCGGAGGTATAGGATATCACATCAATATTTCGTTGAATACGTATGCGGAACTTGAAGAAAAGGAAAATTGTAAGCTTTATACCTGGCTTCATGTCAAGGAAGATGCGCATACCTTGTATGGGTTTTTTGAAGAAGGTGAACGGCGCTTATTCTTACACCTGATTTCTGTTTCAGGAATAGGCCCTAATACCGGCAGAATGATTTTATCATCAATTACACCATCTGAGATACAAACAGCTATAGTAAAAGGTGATGTACCATTGATCCAAAGAATCAAAGGGATTGGCCCGAAATCTGCCCAAAGAATGATACTTGAATTACAGGACAAGCTCAAAAAGGAAGGGCCTGATTCATTAATCTCCATGCCGGTTCATAATACAGCAAAAGATGAAGCGTTATCTGCCTTAGTTATGTTAGGTTTTAACAAAAATATTGCAGAAAAAGTGCTTGAGAGTGCAATTAAAGCTTCAGTAGAAAATTTATCTGTTGAGGCTTTAATAAAAATTGCCCTAAAAAGCTTATAATTAATATCAATATCCTTTAAATTGAGAAGTGCTGTTTCTTTTTATCTGAAGAGTTTTCTTTGTGCACTCCTTCTTCTGTTAGCAGGGCAGGTAATTGCCCAAAATACATTTGCTCCAAAAGATACGGTTAAACTTATTTATCCATTTCAGGATTATAAAAACATCCAATACAAACCCTCAAAAGGAATCAATCTTCCTAATCCCTCAAATATTCAGAGAAGTGTTGAATTTGATCCAATCTCGAAGCGTTATATTATACGGGAAAAAATTGGGGAGAGACTTTACCGTGCGCCACAGTATTTAAGTATAGAAGAGTATCAGAGATATGAAAATGAACTGATAAAGCGGAACTACTGGCGTGAGCTGGCCGATTTACCCCTTTCCGAAGCCCGCGAACCGGGGTTTATCCCACCCGTGATGGTAAACAGTAAATCTTTTGAAAGGATCTTTGGTGGAAATACAATAGAAATCCGACCTCAGGGTTCAGCAGATCTAACCTTTTCAGGTCGTTTAAGCCGAAATGAGAATCCTTTATTTAATGAAAGGCAACGTAGGCAGGGTAATTTTGATTTCGACCAGCGTATCCAAATGAATGTCGTGGGACAGATTGGTGAAAAATTGAAGATCAGCACCAATTATAATACCGAAGCCCAGTTTAATTTCGAGAATCAGGTTAAACTTGATTATACTGGTAAGGATGATGAGATAATAAAAAAAATTGAGGCCGGAAACGTCAACCTGCCTTTAAGCTCCTCTCTCATCAGTGGTAGTCAAGCCCTGTTTGGATTGAAGACCCAATTGCAATTTGGGAAATTGAATGTAACGAGCGTTTTTTCGCAACAACAATCCCAACAGAAGGAGATAACCATTTCCAATGGTTCCCAACAAAATGAATTCAGTATTTCAGCTGATAATTATGAAACTAATAAGCATTTTTTCTTGGCCCAGTATTTCAGGAATAATTATAACAAGGCCCTTGCAAATATACCTCTGAATAGCTCAGAGGTTAATATTACAAAGATAGAAGTTTGGGTAACAAATCGTGCCAACAGCACCGTCAATTCAAGAGATGTATTAGGCTTGCTGGATTTGGGTGAAAATAAGGTTTATAATACTTTTCAGGTTCAGGGGGGGCAGGGCTATTCTGCCATTCCTTCAGGTTTTGCAGGACCGGGTTTTGGTCAACAATCGAATAATCTTTTACAGGTTCTTCCACCGGGGGTAAGGCAAACCAATTCTAATGATGCTAATTCTTTTTTTCAGTCAGCTGGTGGAGGTACTGATAACTTTGCAAAACTGACTTTTGCAAGGAACCTCACTGATAAAGAATTTATCTTGAATCCACGTCTCGGGTACATATCCTTAAATCAACCCCTTAACGCTGATGAAGTACTTGCTGTAGCTTATCGTTTCACTATAAATGGTGTAGAATATCAGGTAGGTGAATTTTCCACAGATAATCCGGTGAATAATGCCACTCCGGAAGTATTATATGTCAAATTATTAAAAAATGAAACACTGAAAACCAGTCTGCCTATCTGGGACCTGATGATGAAGAATATTTATACTCTTGGGGCTTATCAAGTTAGTCGGACTGATTTTAAACTTAATATTTTCAGGATTGATGAGGAAACAGGTATTGAAAAGCCGCAGATTACCGAAGGGCAGCGAACTACGAATAAACTTTGGACGCAGTTAACAAATTTGGATAATCTTAACCAGCAGAACGACCGTAAACCGGATGGTTATTTCGATTTTCTGGAGGGCATAACTATCGATTCTCAAAATGGCAGGATTACCTTTCCTCTTGTGGAGCCCTTTGGCTCTGATCTGGCCAAGCGTTTTGATCCGGTATCAGAGCGTAATCTGATCGATAAATATGTTTTTCAGGCACTTTACGACTCTACAAAGGTTCTCGCCCAGCAACTCTTCGCAAGAGTGAACAGGTACCAGATTAAGGGTACTTATCAGTCGCAGGGAGGTTCAGAATTTCAGCTTAACGCTATCAATGTTCCTCCTGGTTCGGTTCAGGTAGTTGCAGGTTCAATGCCATTACAGGAAGGTGTTGATTTTACGGTTGATTATAATATCGGGGTAGTCAGGATTTTAAATTCGGCTCTTCTTACTTCAGGTCAACAAATCAGAATCAAACTTGAGAACAATGAACTTTTTGGCTTACAGCAAAAATCCTTGACGGGTTCACGTTTTGACTATCGTGTCAACGATAAACTGAACCTTGGAGGAACTTTCATGAACCTTACTGAAAAGCCATTGACCCAAAAAGTGAATATTGGGGAAGAAGCAATTTCCAATACGATTTGGGGTATAGATGCAAGCTATAATTCCCCATCCAGATGGCTCACACGCATGGTAGACAAAATTCCTTTTATCAATACCAAAGAACCATCGAGCATTACATTTAACGGGGAATATGCCAGTCTCGTGCCAGGCCATCCTAGAGCCCTAAATTTTGCCGGAAGTAGAAATGGAGCGAGTTATCTGGACGATTTTGAGGCCAGCAGGTCAATGATAGATATAAAAAGTGCCATCGCATGGCAAATCGCAGGGACACCTCAACTTTTTCCCGAATCAAGACTCAATAATGATCTGGCCTATGGTTATAACCGGGCCAGACTTGCTTTCTATAATATTGATCCAATATTTTACCTGACCGGGAACTCCCTTACACCAGATAATATCAGAAGGGATAAGGATGAATTATCGAATCACTATGTACGTCAGGTTTTTGAGAGGGAAGTATTTCCTTTCAGGGATTCTAATACCGGTCAGGCAATGATTTTAACCACCTTAGATCTTGCATTTTATCCGACAATCAGGGGGCCTTATAATTTCACAACTTCCGGACTGGCTTCAACGGGTAACTTAACTAACCCGCGAAGCAGGTGGGGAGGAATTTTCAGGAAATTAGAGACTAATGATTTTGAGGCATTAAACATTGAATTCATTGAAATGTGGATGTTAGACCCTTTCATTTACAATACGACAAGTCGGGGAGGTGATCTTTATTTCAATCTGGGCAATATTTCTGAAGATATCCTGAAAGATGGAAGGAAAAGTATGGAGAATGGTCTGCCTTTTGATGGAAATACTGCAAAAACAGAAAATACAATTTGGGGTAAGGTGCCAAAACTTCAGCCGGTAATTCAGGCATTTGACAATAACCCAACAGCCAGACAGTTTCAGGATGTAGGTGTAGATGGCTTGACTAGTGAAGATGAAAGATTACAGTTTAGCTCCTTTTTGAATCAGGTTAAAGCAAGTATAAATCCACAGGCTGCAATTGAAATTGAAAGAGATCCGGCATCTGATGATTTTCAATACTACAGGGGATCGAATCTGGATCAGGCGAACGCTGGAATCCTGAAAAGGTATGAGAAATTTAATAATACAGAAGGAAACTCAAAAACCCCCCAGCAGTCGCTTGATCTAACAGGAATTGAAAACACAGCAGCAACACCATTTCCCGATGGGGAAGATATTAATAGGGATAATAATTCGACACAAGCAGATGAGTATTTTCAGTACAAGGTTTCTATTCGGCCTCAGGATTTGTTGACAGTTGGGAATAATTATGTTTCTGACATTGTACCCGCAACAGTAAGACTTGCTAATGGAACACAGCAAACTGTCAGGTGGATTCAGTTCAAAATTCCAATTGCAGAATATTTACAAAAAGTTGGGAATATTGAGGATTTCAAATCGATTCGTTTTATCAGAATGTTTATGACTGATTTTGCAGACACTACGATTATGCGTCTGGCCAGGTTGCAATTGGTTAGAGGAGAGTGGAGGAGGTACAATGCCGAAAATAATCCATCAAAGGTTCTTGCTGATCCTTCATTAATTAATCCAGCTCTTGATAATTCAATCATTGATGTAAGTGCCGTAAATATTGAGGAAAATGGAAAGCGTACTCCTATTCCTTATGTACTACCTCCAGGGATTACCAGGGAGATAGATTTTACAAATTTTAGAGGTGAATCGAGGCAAAATGAACAATCATTGGCATTAAGCGTCAGGAATCTTCGGGATGGATATGGCCGTGCTGCTTTCAGAACTACCATGAATGATTTCCGCTCCTACAGGCGACTGGAAATGTTTATTCATGCGGAGGGAAATCAGTTACGGGATAATGACCTAAAGGCTTTCCTGCGTGTAGGTACTGATAACCAAGATAATTATTACGATTATGAAATACCCTTAAAAGTTACCAGTCCGGGTACCAGTGCGCCAAGCTTGATCTGGCCCGATCAGAATAAAATAGATGTGGAATTGAGACTATTTTTGGATGCAAAAGCAGCAAGAAATAAGGCCCTTTTTAACGGTCAGCCCTGGCCCATTAATCGACCATTTACTTATCAGGATGGACAGAATATCATCACTGTCAAAGGACAGCCCGACCTAAGTAAAGTTCGGGTCTATATGCTTGGGGTTCGCAATCCATTACGACCTTTGGCAAGTCCGGGGCTTGACGATGGCCTCGATAAATCAGCTCAGATTTGGTTTAATGAGATGCGGCTTACTGATTTTGATGAACGGGGTGGCTGGGCAGCAACCGCCCGTATGAATGCAAAATTAGCAGATTTTGCAGATGTCACCATTTCGGGTAGCAAAAGTACCTTTGGTTTTGGTTCCATAGATCGGAGGGTTAGTGAAAGAAACCGGGAGGATGATATGCTTTTTGATCTTTCAGGAAATGTGGAGCTTGGCAAATTCTTGCCTGAACGCAGCGGACTAAAAGTCCCGATGTATGTTAATTTCTCAAAACAGGTTGCATCTCCGCAATATGACCCAAGAATTCAGGATACAGAATTTAAAACCACACTCGAAAATTCTACGAAAGTAGTTCGGGATTCATTGAAGTTTATAACAGAAGATTTTACCGCCCGAAAGAGTATTAATTTTACTGACGTTCGTAAGATTAAAACCAATCCTGAAAGTAAAACACATCTCTGGGATATTGAAAATATTAGCGCCAGTTATTCATTCAATGAATTTAATCATCGTGACTTTATTAATGAAAACACAATACAGAAAACTTATCGGGCAGGTTTACAATATAATTATTCCAAGCAGGCTAAAAGTATTGCACCGTTTGAAAAGCTAATTAAATCAAAGAATCTTTCCCTGATTAGAGATTTTAATTTCAGTCTGTTACCATCAATTCTGAATTTCAGAATAGACGTTGACAGATTATATTCAGAAAATACACTTCGGGATAATGATCCCAATAATTTTCTTCCAATCAATACCAATTTTAATAAGAACTTTCAAATGTCGCGTCTTTATGGCATAAGCTGGAATCTTACACGTTCTATGCAGATAGATTTTAATGCTACCAATTATTCTATTATTGATGAGCCTGAAGGCAGAATAAATGGACTAAAGCGCGATACAGTCTGGCAGAACCTGATGAATATGGGCCGTACAACTGATTACGGACATACCATGAATCTGACCTATAATCTTCCAATTAATAAGATTCCTGGCTTAGACTGGATTACAATGGCAGCACGTTATGGTTCTGGTTTTAACTGGCAAACGGAACCATTGTTAACTATGAATGACCCAAACATCGATGTTGGAAATACTATTCAAAATTCAAGGACAGTTCAGCTCAATCCTACCTTAAATATGGTTTCTTTGTATAATAAATTCGGGTTTGTCCGAAGTATGAGCCAGGCAGAAAAAAGTAAGGCAGCAGGTTTCCTGATCAATCTGATAACCAGTTTTAAAAATGTTAGTGGAGCGTATACTAAAACAGAGGGTACTTTTCTTCCCGGATATCTTCCCAATACAAGTTTTTTAGGGCAGGATTTAAGCTTAAATGCCCCAGGGTATGATTTTCTTATAGGCGGACAAAGGGATATACGCTTAAGATCATTGGAAAATGGATGGGTTACCAGAGATTCATTACTGAATCAGTTGTATATAAATACTGTTAAGGAAGATATGAGTTTTAGGGGTTTAATTGAACCGATACGCGACCTTCGTATTGAATTGACAGCAACTAAAAGTCAGAGTTTTAATTATTCATCAAACTTTAAATTCCTTCCGTCGAGTAATGGCTTTGAGAACTTGAGTCCGATTACAACCGGAGACTTTAATATGTCTTTTTTCTCAATGAAAACTGCCTTTGCCAAGGAAAATAAATTAAATAATTCATCCAGACTATTCCAGCAATTTCAAGAGAACAGAGCCATAATTTCTCAAAGATTGGGCGCACAAAACCCAAATTCTGCCGGTTCTTCCGGAGGATTTGCTAATGGTTATGGTAAAGGCTCTCAGGATGTTTTAATTGCCTCATTCATGGCAGCTTATACAGGGAAAGATGCAAATAGTATTTCACTTAACCGCTTTCCAAAAGTGCCCATTCCCAATTGGAGATTAACTTATGATGGTTTGACCAAATATTCTTTTTTCAATGAGATATTTACTTCTGTAGATATAAATCATGGTTATCGTTCTATCTATAGTGTAAATGGATTTAATTCTCTGATTCGATACCAGGAATCCAATGGAGCAGTTAATGTCAAGGATGCCACCGGAAATTTCCTTCCTTTTTATCAGTTTTCGCAAATTACCCTTTTTGAGCAATTCCTTCCATTGTTTGGTATTGATGTAAGGTTGAAGAACAATATGACCCTTAATTTGGAGTACAGAAAATCAAGAGCATTGAGTTTAAGTTTATCGAACAGTCAGTTGGCCCAACAAAAAGAAGACGGAGCAGTATTTGGGATGGGATATCGTACCACCAAGTTTCGTTTCCCATTCGGCTTGTTCAAATCCTTGAAACTGGATAATGACATGAATTTTAAAATGGACTTTGCGTTAACAGACCGTAAGCTCGTTATTTACCGTGCAGATGTTGAAGATGCAGAGGTTTCATCCGGAGCACAAAATATTACGGTCAGGCCATCAGTTGATTATGTGTTGAATCAGCGGTTTACAATGCGGTTATTCTATGATGGAAATATAACCAAACCGTATACATCCCAGACCTTTAATACTTCATTTAGCAATTTTGGGGTTAATTTAAGGTTTAACCTGTAATTAGGATTTGGGTATCCTAGCTCGTTTACACTGGCACCGTCATTTCGATAAGCGACTTCAGTTGTTTTCTTAAAAATAGTTTAACCGCGAGGGGAAAGCCCATGATCAAAAGCATATAACCCAACAAATCAAATAGCTTCAATTTAGAATTGCAAGTCTGCAATTCTTGGAGTATTTTTGAAAAAATTAAAATCTAAAACAATGAATTTTCCTGCAGAATTAAAATACACCAAAGATCACGAATGGGTACGTGTAGAAGGTAATCATGCTTATGTTGGTATTACTGAATTTGCACAACATGAACTTGGTGATATAGTTTATGTTGATGTTAATACACTTGGAAAAGAAATAGCTCGTGAGGAAGTATTTGGAACTGTTGAAGCCGTTAAAACAGTTTCGGATCTGTTTATGCCCTTAACAGGTAAAATTCTTGAAATAAATAAGAAGTTAGATGCCAAGCCTGAGCTTGTCAATAGTGATCCATATGGCGAGGGCTGGATGGTTAAAATTGAGCTTACAGAAAACGCTCAGGTTGAAGAACTATTAACTGCAGGTGATTATAAAACACAGATTGGGGTTTAATGTTGAAATCCCTGCAATATCAATATCTTTCAATTCTTTGGGCAATTTTTGTAGTTATACTTTGCGAGATGCCCCCGTTAGGTGCTGCTGATAAGTCTGGACTTGCCCTTTTTGAAGGTTTTGATAAATTAGCCCATACGGGCTTTTTCTTTGTTTTGACTGTGTTTTTATTTTATGGGAAAATCAGACAGCAGGCCAGTTATTCCTATCGTCCATTGACTATAATGAAAATTTTGGGTATTACATTGTTTTTAGGTGCAGGAATAGAAATTCTCCAGCTTGAGGTTTTTACTTACCGTTCTGCTGAATGGTGGGATTTATTCGCGGACATGACTGGAGTTGGAATGGGAATTTTTAGCTATATATTTTTGCATAGAGTACGCTTCAATGAAAAACTGGTTTAAAATCCCCTTTCTGCTTGTTTTCCTGAATCTAAGTTCATGCAGTATACTAAAGAAGGATTGTAAATGTCCAAAGTTTAACCGTGCTCCTGCTCCTGCCGGAATTCATCTTCAACCTTGATTTCTACTTTTTTTGTAAAATCAATTTTCTTATTTGGAATTAATTCAAATAAGCATTATTTTTGATTGAATATTAAACAGGGATATGAAGCTTTCACAATTAATACCGGGGCAATCAGGAATAATCAAAGAATTTACAGATATTGAAATGTCTGTTAAGTTGATGGAAATGGGCTGTTTACCGGGTGAATCTATCATTGTTGAACGTTTAGCCCCACTGGGCGACCCTATGGCAATCAGAGTTTCGGGTTATCAGTTAACGTTAAGAAAAAAGGAAGCTTCAACCATTATCATGCAATAATCTCCAGGTGAGCGGCGATTTAAAAATTGCATTAGTTGGCAACCCCAACTCCGGAAAATCTACACTTTTTAATGTTCTAACCGGTTTAAGTCAAAAAATCGGAAATTTCCCCGGCGTTACTGTTGAGAAGAAAATAGGCTTTTTTAAATTACCTGATCAAGGTACTGTTCAAATTACAGATCTTCCCGGCACTTATAGTTTTTATCCCAAGAGCAGGGATGAAAGAATCGTATTGGATGCACTGAGCGATAAATCGTCAGAAAACTTTCCGGATCTGATTATTTTTGTTGCGGATGCCTCTAACCTCAAAAGAAACTTACTTCTTTTTTCTCAGATCGCAGATTTAAGTATCCCCATCATCATTGTACTGAATATGATGGATCTGGCAGATCGCGTCGGAATAGAAATTTCTGTTGACGAACTTGCACTAAAATTAGGAGTTCAGGTGATTCCTGTTTCAGCCCGCAAGCAGGAAGGAATCGATCGTCTGAGGGAGGCAATATCCATCAATAGTGCTGCCCCTCTTCAGCTCCCTTCAATTGAAGTTGAGAGTATTGCCCCTCAATTAATAAAAGCAATTCAGGATGAGCTTAAAATAGATAATCCATACGCTGCATTGCAGATTGCCCATCAGTATGAATATCTGGCTTTTCTTTCTGATGCAGAAAAGCAAAAGGTCTCATTACTCAATAAGCAGTTCGATTTTCACACCCAAAAGGCACAAGCCACCGAGACTATTGCACGTTATAATTTTATCAACGATGTGCTTTTTGACACGGTGAAAATTCATTCTGATCCAAAAAAGGAAAATATGAGTAACCGTATTGATAAGGTACTTACACATCAGATATTTGGGTTTGTTATTTTTTTCGCAATTCTTTTTATGATATTTCAGGCCATATTCTCGTGGTCTGAATATCCCATGTCACTGATAGAGGACCTTTTTCTTTGGTTATCTGAAGTGACTCTGCAAATCCTGCCTCCCGGAGTATTTACCGATCTGCTGGTAAATGGAGTACTTGCCGGATTAAGCGGTGTTGTAATATTTATTCCTCAGATTGCTATTTTATTTGCCTGTATCTCCGTTCTAGAGGATACAGGATATATGTCGCGAGTGACTTTCATGATGGATAAGATCATGCGCAAAGTGGGACTGAGTGGTAAATCTATTGTCCCTTTGATCGGAGGATTTGCCTGCGCAGTTCCGTCGATCATGAGCGCCCGGAATATTGAAAGTTGGAAGGATAGGATGATTACAATTATGGTCACACCCTTAATTGCCTGCTCTGCCCGACTTCCGGTATATACCTTATTGATTTCGCTGGTAGTACCAGATGATAAGGTTTGGGGCGTTATTAATATGCAGGGTCTCGCATTGATGTCATTGTATCTTCTGAGCATAGTTAGTGCAATTTTAGTAGCCTGGGTTATGAAGTTTATGATCCAGGCAAGGGAACGTGGATACTTCATCATGGAGCTTCCGGTTTACCGAATGCCGCGATGGAATAATGTGCTTCTGACTATGTATCGTAGTGTCAAGTCCTTCGTTTTTGAAGCTGGAAAGGTAATTATTGCAGTTTCTATTGTTTTATGGGTTCTTTCGTCTTATGGACCAGCAGATGATTTCGATAAAATAAATGAAAAATACAATGATGTTTCGCTAACAAAGCAGCTTGAACCTGTAGAAATTGATCGTTTGATTGCCTCAGAAAAATTGGAAAACTCTTATGCAGGAATGCTGGGTAAATCCATTGAGCCAGTGATTAAACCACTTGGTTTCGACTGGAAAATTGGTATCGCTTTGATTACCTCATTTGCTGCCCGGGAAGTATTTGTAGGCACAATGGCAACCATTTATAGCGTGGAAGCCGACGATGCTCATCAGGAATCTGTTCGTGAAAAAATGGCCTCTGCCCAAAATCCTGAAACCGGTCTTCCTGTATTTACTGTAGCTACAGCATTTTCACTGATGATGTTCTATGCTTTCTCTATGCAGTGTATCAGCACTATCGCTGTAGTTTACCGCGAAACTAAGGGCTGGAGATGGCCATTAATCCAAATTGTATACATGACGACTTTGGCTTATCTTGCAAGTCTTTTAGTATACCAGCTTCTGAAATAAAATTGGATAAGATAGCAGTCCTGAATAATTACCTTCCACCTGGTGCGGCGCCTATTATTGCGCGCTGGATAGATTATTTTGAATGTGAGTTTAAAGTTTCCCGAAACCGGAGTACCAAACACGGCGATTATCGGCATCCTTTTAAAAATGCCGGACACAGGATCTCGGTTAATTATAACCTAAATCCCTATGCTTTCCTGATTACTACAGTTCATGAATTTGCCCATTTGCTAACCTGGAATGAGTATAAGCGCAAGGCAAAGCCCCACGGACAAGAATGGAAAAACAATTTTAAACGCATGATGAAGCCATTCTTTGAGCAATCCACATTTCCTCCGGATATTAATCATGCCATCCAAAATTACCTCGAAAATCCTGCTGCCTCAAGTTGTGTGGATCTCAAACTTTATCGCGTCCTGAAGCAATATGACAGTAAGCCAGATCACATTGTTTGTGTAGAAAAACTTCCAGTTAAAACTCTTTTTTCTTTGCCTGACGGTCGGATTTTCAGAAAGGAATCTCTGATTAGAAA
>CAMCTU010000017.1 GCA_945878525.1 Sphingobacterium thalpophilum | reverse complement strand
CCACCGGTTAAATAAATACCAGTCTGGTAAATGTCTGCAGAAAGTTCAGGCGGGGTATTTTCCAATGCCTTTAAGATTGCTTCTTCAATTTTGGAAATTGATTTATCAAGGCAATGTGCTATTTCTGTGTATGAAATGATTATTTGTTTTGGAACACCGGTCATCAGATCACGACCTTGTACGGCATAATCAGCAGGGGGATCTGAAAGTTCTGGCAATGCTGCCCCGACTTCTATTTTTATCTTTTCAGCGGTACGGTCACCAATCAAAATATTATGTTGTCTTCTGATGTATTGCACGATATCACTATCGAAATTATCTCCTGCAACACGTATTGACTGGTCGCAAACTATTCCGGAAAGTGCAATAACAGCAATCTCAGTAGTTCCACCACCGATATCAATGACCATATTTCCCATGGGCTCTTCCACATCAATACCTATACCAACCGCAGCTGCCATTGGCTCATGAATAAGATAAACTTCTTTGGCTCCTGCAATTTCTGCAGAATCACGCACCGCACGTTTTTCGACTTCAGTAATACCAGAGGGAATACATATGACCATACGGAGTGAAGGGAAAAACCAGCCTTTATCATTATTCATCATTTTGATCATTCCTCTGATCATATATTCAGCTGCATTAAAATCGGCAATAACTCCATCTTTTAATGGTCTTACAGTACGGATATTAACATGTGTTTTACCCTCCATCTGCATAGCTTCTCGTCCGATAGCAATTACCTTATTAGTGGTTCGGTCAAAAGCCACAATTGAAGGCTCATCCACTACAACTTTATCGTTATAAATTATAAGCGTATTTGCCGTACCCAGGTCAATGGCAATCTCTTGTGTAAACCAATTAAATAATCCCATTTTTGTTTCTTATCGTGTTGAAAATGTATGTACTAAGATAAACTCTTTTATAATTGTGATAGTATAAAACCTGATGATTTTATTTAATTCAGTAATTAATGTTTAAAATGTCTGATGCCAGTTGTTACCATCCCAACGCCTTTTAAATTTGCCATGTCAATAGATTCCTGGTCTTTTATTGATCCTCCGGGTTGTAATATCATCATAACCCCTGCATCCGCAGCAATTTCAACACAGTCAGGGAAAGGGAAAAATGCATCAGAAGCCATAACACTTCCCTGCAGATCAAAATTAAATGCCTTAGCCTTTACAATGGCCTGCTGAAGTGCATCGACTCTTGAAGTTTGGCCCACCCCGCTGGCAATCAGACAGGCATTTCTAGCTAAAACAATTGTATTTGATTTAGTATGTTTAACAATCTTATTGGCAAACACCAGATCATTTAACTGTTGTTCAGTTGGCTTTAGATCTGTTACAAATGTCATATCTGCGGCAGACTCCATCAACATATCTTTATCCTGTTCAATTATACCGTTTAATAATGTTTTAAACTGTTTTGAAGGTAGTTTTACATCGTTTCTTTTAAGCAGAATACGATTTTTCTTGGCTGTCAATGTTTGTTTTGCTGAATCTGAAAAGGAAGGTGCAATGAGTACTTCGAAAAACAGGTTATTGATTTCAGCAGCAGTTTCTGCGTCAATTTCGCGATTGCAGATTAATACTCCACCAAATGCAGAAACCGGATCACAGGCAAGGGCTGTTTTCCATGCTTCGATTATTGAGTTATTACTGGCAATTCCGCAGGCATTAGTATGTTTAAGGATTGCGAAAGTTGGTTCTTCAAATTCATCAATCAGTGCTATTGCAGCGTCAACATCAACAAGGTTATTGTATGATAGTTCTTTGCCATTTAGTTTATCGAACATTTTATCTAAGTCACCATAGAAAACCCCATTTTGATGTGGATTTTCTCCATAACGTAGTGTTCCTGCTTTTTGCTCACTGTATTTAAAAACTGACAAAGGATCTTCCTGGTTAAAATAATCAAAAATCGCTGTATCATAATGTGATGAAACATTAAATGCCTGGCGGGCAAAGGCTTTACGGTGATTTAATGTAGTGTAACCCCCGTTTTCAGATAAAATATTACCTAATGTTATATAATCGTCTTTAGATGCGATAATAACCACATCGTTGAAATTTTTGGCTGCTGCACGAATAAGGGATATTCCTCCAATGTCAATTTTCTCTATGATTTCGGCTGCTGAAGCTCCTGAAGCGAGGGTTTCTTCAAAAGGGTATAGGTCTACAATTACGAGATCAATTTCCGGAATTTCATACTGTCCGATTTGGGTTCTATCTTCTCTATTTTCCCTGCGATTCAGGATACCTCCGAATACTTTTGGATGTAGTGTTTTTACCCGTCCACCAAGAATTGATGGGTATCCGGTCAGATCTTCCACAGCAATAACATCAATACCAAGCTCCCTGATAAATTTTTCAGTACCCCCGGTTGAATAAAATACCACACCTTGCTCATGTAACTGTCGGATAAGAGATTCTAAATTATCTTTGTAAAAGACCGAAATTAAGGCGTTTTTAATCTTGACAGGATGGCTCATTGATGTTTAACTCTGAAATTGCAAAGATAGTTTTTTTGATTGGTTTGCCGAGAAAAAATTAATTATATATATACCAGAATAAAGGATTTAACTGCACAAGCCTTTGCTGATTTCTTTCATGTAAAATTGGCGGAGGTTTTTTAATAATTACCCTGTGCACAAGCAGTCTAAGACTTCATCTTTTTTAATAGCTGCTCTACTACTTTTGGATAATGTAAATGCTCCATCTGCTGTCCTTTAAATTTTATCATTTCCAAATCATCGCCAGCCTCTATCCTGAACCGGGATTGATGAATTATTTCGCCTTCATCAAAGTTTTCATCAACAAAATGAATGGTTATTCCTGACTCTTCTTCTTTGGCATCCATTACGGCATGATGTACCCGATCGCCATACATACCTTTTCCGCCAAATTTTGGAAGCAGGGCAGGATGGATATTGATTATTTTATTCGGGAACGCTTTTAACAAATTTTGTGGTATCAGCCAAATAAAGCCGGCAAGAACGATGAGATCAATTTGTAGATTTTTTAATAGATCAACTACAGAATTTGTTTTATAGAATTCTGCCTTGTCGAAAATATGTGAAGGAATCTCAAAATTATCGGCACGTTGCAACACGTAGGCTTCAGGATTATTTGTCAGAACGATAACAACCTCAGCATCGACATGTTTTTTGAAATGCTCCATAATTTTTTGAGCATTTGATCCTGACCCTGATGCGAAAATTGCGATACGTTTCTTCAAGATTTTTCTATTTTAACAAAGATATTATTTTGGAGGTTTTATTGAAATGATCTTGGTCAAATTTGTCAATTATCTATTTGTGGATGTGAGGAATCAGCAAATGATGAAGAGTTGTTAATTAAAATCAATTAATTGACAATCATTTTTTTTAACATCAAATCTCCGAATTGATCAATCCATTTTCAAATCTCCACATTTTCAAATTATCAAAGGTTTCCCCTTGCCTCCTGCTCTCTTTCTAAAGCTTCGAAAAGTGCTTTAAAATTCCCGGCGCCAAACGACTTGGCACCCTTGCGCTGTATGATCTCAAAAAATAATGTTGGCCTGTCTTCCACGGGTTTTGTAAAAATTTGTAAGAGATAACCTTCTTCATCCCGATCAACGAGTATACCTAAGTTCTTAAGTGGTTCGATATCCTCTTCAATTTTGCCTACCCTTGCTTCCAGGTCATCATAATAAATGCTTGGAACTTTCAAAAATTCAACCCCTCGGTTTTCTAATTTACTTACGGTATCTGCAATATCATTGGTTGCAATAGCAATGTGCTGCACCCCTTCATCTCCATAAAAATCTAGATATTCTTCAACCTGAGAACGTTTTTTGCCCTTCGCAGGTTCATTTATTGGAAATTTCACATAGCCATTGCCGTTACTCATTACTTTACTCATCAAAGCCGAATATTCAGTAGAAATTTGTTTGTCATCAAAAGTCAGGATGTTTTTGAAGCCCATTACATCCTCATAAAATTTCACCCATTTATCCATCTGATTCCATCCTACGTTGCCTACGCAATGATCAACATAGAGCAATCCGGTTGGTTCAGGATTGTAAGTACTTTCCCATTTTTCATATCCGGGCATGAATAAGCCTTTATAGTTTTTTCGTTCAATAAACATGTGGACAGTTTCGCCATAAGTATAGATACCACTCATTTTAAGTTCACCGTATTCATCTTCAAGTGTTTGAGGATCCATATAGGTTTCTGCCCCACGGGATGTGGTTTGATGGTGTGCGTCATAGGCATCATCAACCCAAAGGCCAATGATCTTAACTCCATCGCCATGGCGTGTCAGTTGTTCAGAAATAGGATGATCCGGGAACAAGGGAGTGGTCAACACCAGTCTGATTTTGTTTTGAACCAGAACATAAGATGCGCGGTCTTTAACCCCGGTTTCCGGTCCAGCGTATGCCAGACTTTGAAATCCGAAAGCCGTCTTGTAAAAATGTGCGGCCTGTTTTGCGTTTCCAACGTACAATTCGATATAATCTGTGCCCTTGAGAGGAAGAAAATCATTTGTTTGTATATCTGCCGCTATTGTTTCTGTTCTCATGATTTTACAATTAATTATTATTGCCCCACATCACCAAATCTTCAAATTGATCCTCACTCCACATTCTCTTGCCAGCTTTTATGATAATTTTCATCCTCAATACTTAGTGCATAATCTGTTAGCATCAATGGTTTGAATGGGTCGACCATCACTGCCAACTCTTCTGTTCTTTCCTTTCCAATTGATTTTTCAACCGTGCCGGGATGCGGACCATGTGGTATTCCACCCGGATGCAAAGTTATTTGTCCCTTAACAACACTTTTCCTGCTCATAAAATCACCATCCACATAATAAAGAACCTCGTCACTGTCAACATTACTATGATTATAGGGAGCAGGGATTGCATCAGGATGATAATCATATTTTCTTGGGCAAAATGAGCAGATCACGAAGTTACGTCCTTCAAAAGTCTGATGTACCGGAGGTGGCTGATGAATTCTTCCGGTAATCGGTTCAAAATCATGGATTGAGAATGCCCACGGATAATGAAAACCATCCCAGCCTATAAAATCAAAAGGATGGGTACCATAAGTATAAGGGTAAATCAGACCTTGTTTTTTAATCATTATTTTAAAATCTCCTGATTCATCATTCGTTTCAAGATCCGAAGGTCGTTTTATATCACGTTCACAAAATGGGGAATGTTCCATGAGCTGACCCCATTCATTGCGATAGCGTTTTGGGGTACGAATCGGACTAAAACTTTCGATTATAAACAGTCTGTTGTTCTCTGTATTGAATTCCATCTGGTAAATGGTACCACGGGGAACAATGAGATAGCAGCCATATTCAAATTTTATTTTTCCAAAACCAGTCTTCAGGGTTCCACTGCCTTCGTGGATAAATATTACCTCATCAGCCTGACTGTTCTTGTAAAAATAATCTGTCATAGATTTGCGGGGAGCCGCCAGAGAAATATGAAGATCGCTGTTTACAAGAACGGGCTTACGGCTTTGAAGATAATCATCTTCGGGTTTTATCTTAAAGCCAATCAGGCTCGTGTGGCGAAGATGCTTTTCTTTGGCAATCTTTGGTTCAACTGAATAGGGTTCACCCAATTCTTTAACAAATGTTGGAGGATGACAATGGTAGACCAGCGAATAAAGACTGGAAAATCCCTCAGTAGAGACCAATTCCTCAGCATACAACACTCCGTTTGGTTTACGGAAGGCAGTATGACGTTTATGAGGAATAGATCCTAATGTATGATAGATTGGCATAAATTAGAATTTATCGGTTTTATAATTGGTTCTGCAAAGTAAGTGTTTCTTAGTTGGAAACTGAAATATGTTTATAAGGCTTTCTGTCATTGTTTTTTGGTTAAAAAAAAATGATAAGCAAAATTCCTTAGTTTTGATTACCTGCTAACCTAATTGTTATTTCATGAAACTAATTTCTTATAAAACGGAAGATCGAGAACATCTTGGCTTGTTTATTAACGGTCATATATACAATCTGAATTCTTGCGACAAATTAATCCCGGATAATATGAATGAGTTTTTGACTGGGGGTGAGGAATTAATGGAGCGGGCTAAGAAAGTTAATGAAGAGATTAAATCCGGAAAACAAAAAGCAAAAGAAGAAATATTCTTTGAAGTATTGGCTCCTGTACCACATCCAAGTTCTTGCCGCGATGGCTATGCATTCAGGCAACACGTTGCATCTGCAAGAAGGAACAGACGGGTTGAGATGATCCCGGAGTTTGATCAGTACCCTGTTTTTTATTTCACAAACCATAATTCTATTCAGGGAATGGGTGATGTTGAATGTATGCCGGATCATTTTGAGAAACTTGATTTTGAGCTGGAAGCAGCAATAGTTATTGGTAAAAAGGGAAGAAATATCAGGGCTTTTGAAGCTGATTCATACATAGCTGGTTACATGATCATGAACGATTTGAGTGCAAGGACCTTACAGATGGAAGAAATGTTACTCAATCTGGGTCCTGCAAAGGGAAAGGATTTCTCAACAGTGATTGGTCCTTGGCTGGTTACACCAGACGAGTTAGAGAAATATAAAATACCTGCAAAATCCGGACATACTGGAAATGCCTATTCACTGGATATGAAATGCTGGGTTAACGGGAAGGAAGTATCTTCAGGTTCAATGGGTGATATGGACTGGACTTTTGCAGAGATTATTGAACGATGTTCTTATGGGGTGGATATTTTACCCGGCGACGTAATTGGTTCGGGAACTGTTGGTACAGGATGTTTTCTTGAATTGAACGGTACGGGCTTGCTCAATGATCCGGAATATAAAACACAATGGCTACAAGCCGGGGATATTGTTGAGATGGAGATTACCGGTTTGGGGCGATTAACAAACACGATCAGACAAGCCAATACAGACTGGTCTATTTTGAAATTGAAGAAGAACACTAATTAGATAAATGATTAAGCAACAGAGAATAAGGTCTACTGAAGGGTAAAATTTTCATCTTGATTCTTTTCTACTAATCTTTGTTAATGTTCTTTAATCCTATTTTATGCTGACAATAAACACCGCCGATCTCAAACCTGCAGAACTTCAGAGTTATCTTCAATATGCAATCGCACCAAGGCCGATCTGTTTCGTATCGACCATAGATCAACAAGGGAATGTCAATCTGAGTCCTTTCAGTTTTTTTAATATTTTCAGCATAAATCCACCCATTTGCGTGTTTTCACCTTCACGCCGGGTGAGGGATAATACCACAAAGCATAGTCTTGAGAATATTTTGGAAGTGCCTGAATGTGTAATCAATATCGTGAATTATGATATGGTTCAGCAAGCATCCCTGAGCAGTGTAGAGTATCCAAAAGGCGTAAATGAGTTTATTAAGGCTGGATTTACACAGCTACCTTCAGACCTTGTGAGGCCTCCGCGAGTTGCCGAATCTCCTGTTCAGATGGAGTGTTTGATCAGGCAAGTTATTTCTTTAGGGGAAGATGCAGGTGCAGGTAATTTGGTTTTGGCAGAAATAAAACGCATTTACATCGACGAAAATATACTTGACGAAGCCGGAAAAATAGATCAGGTTAAGATTGATCTTGTTGCACGATTGGGGGGAGATTGGTATTGTAGGGTTGGTTCTGAAAATTTGTTTGAGGTTGCAAAACCTGTACGTACTATTGGTATCGGAATTGACTCCATTCCTGAAGCAATCAGAAACTCAATGATCTTAACAGGAAACAATTTGGGTCAGCTTGGAAATGTAGAAAGCCTGCCATCTGATGAGGAGATTGCAGCGTTCGGATCAGATCCTGAGCTCCGGCAAATTCTTGATGCCACTATCGGAGATTCAAAAACGCGAGAAAGAGAACTGCATGTACATGCTAAAAAGTTATTGGAAGCTAAGGATGTAAGTAAAGCCTGGAAGGTACTTCTTAGCTAATCAGTTATCTGTTACCAGTTATCTGTTGACAGCTGGCTTTACAATGCCACTTTCCATTCTCAATTCTTCACCCTCAATTATCAACTAATTTACAGTCCCAAAACCTGTCTCAACTTTGGGTATCCGGTTTTACTAACCGGAATTTTTTCTCCTGATTTTAGAATAGCAAGATGAGATTCCTTTTCATACGGGTCAATCCTTGTAATTTCATTAATCCTGACAATGTACGAGCGGTGCACTCTTACAAAATCATCTTCTCCAAGCAGCTTTTCGAAATAGGCCATTGTTTTGTTTTTTAGAAAAGATCCTTCAAGTGTATGGATTTTTACATAATCATCATCCGCAGAAAGGAAAAGAATGTCATTTAAAGGAATAATTTTGATTTTCGTTCCTGTTTTAACTACTACACGTTCATTTCTCAGACTGGAGTTCTGAATATTGTCTAACAGTTGTTTGGTGTTTTGCCTGGCTTCGGTAAGCTGCTGTTGATCCATCCACTTATGAACAGCTTTATCAAAGCGTTCCTTTGTAAATGGTTTAAGGAGATAATCCACAGCATGTTCCTCAAAGGCTTTTATGGCATATTCGTCAAAAGCGGTGGTAAAGATTACTGATGGTGGCTGTTCAATAAGTTCGAGCATTTCAAACCCATTGATCTTGGGCATTTGAATGTCCAGAAAGATCAAATCCGGTACATGTTGGGCAATTGCTTTTACTCCTTCAAAACCATCATTGCATTCCTGAACAATCTCGAGATCAGGCCATGACTGGAGATATTCAATCACTACTGAACGTGCCAGAGGCTCATCGTCTATTAAAACTACTCGCATATTTATTTCTGAGGAATTTTTACTATGGTTGTAAATATATGGCTATATGATATTGTTTCCAAAAGGTCGGTTCTCCCAAATAATAAATGCAATCTTCGTTTCACTCCGCTGAGTCCAAAGCCGGTTCCATGTTTGGGTCGGTTAGTATCCGGATCGTATGGATTTTGAACAGTTATCTGAAGCTCATTCGCCTGGCATTCGGCAAAAATACTGATGGTAACTATACCAGTGGTGTCATAAAGACCAAATTTTATTGCATTTTCTACGATAGGCTGTAAAAGCATTGGGGGAAGGAATTTTGTTTTACTGGTATCGCTAAAAGATATTTCAGTTGTAAGCCGGTGGCCAAACCTTACTTTTTCAATTTCGAGATACAATTGTAAGTGTTCCAGTTCGTCAAGGAGTGAAACGGGCTGCTGGTCTTCTTTTTTAAGAGTTCCCCTAAGAAAATCTGACAATTGATGGATCATTTTTCGGGCTTCTTCAGGCCTGCTTCTTATTAAAGCCGTAATTGAGTTTAAACTGTTAAACAGAAAGTGTGGTTGTAATTGTTGCCTTAAATTGTATAGCTCAGCATCTCTGGCCAGAGATTCAGCCTCGAGTTTTCTTTTTTCAGTTTCTTTCTGATCTTCCTGAGTATACCAGACCAAACTAATCATTGCCATTAGTCCGATAATTAACAGACCAATAAAGAATCGGATTGGTAGGGAATTATATAGGAACTCAGCATAATGAGGATCATTTAAAATGATACTGTCAAGTACCCAGTTATTGATCAGTAGCCAAATAGTAGCAAGAATGGAGCAATACATCAGCATCAGCAGATATCTGTTTTTCTCAGGCCGGTAATATTTGAGATTATTTCCTATTATGTAGCATGAAATTGCAAGAAGTAAAATACTTGTTGCGCTATCAAGTATTGAAATTTGAAATGTGAATCCAAACCAAAGCAAAATTGCTGCCTGTGACAGAATACTGGCAACAACACACTGGACAATAACCAGTAAGATCTTGTTTCTTGACAAAACCCCATTGCTTGGGTTTATGATATTAGATTGTTGTTGAGGCACTTGCTTGTTGATTTTGGCTTATCAATAATGCTTTTTGGTTACTCATTTCAATATATTCTTCGGCATCATTCACTTCAAGAATAGTACAATATATCTCAGATCCATCTTTAAGTTCATCAACCTGATAAAGCTCAGTCATGTTAATGAAATCCCAACGAATAGGGGATTGATCTTTATTTTCTATAGCAAGTTTCTCATCATAGATCAACATATGTGCTTTTTTTAGAGCTTCCTTTTCACCTGAGGCACTGATCAGTCTGAGTTGCTCATCAAATTGTGGCTGATGATTTCCATTTCCAAAGGTTATTCTGAAAATGAGTTTAGCGACATACCAGTTCATGGCTTTAGAATTTATTGGCAGATAGATAATGGGTTAAAAGATTGGGAAAGGTCAATTTAAAAGCTTTTGATATCTATTCCCCCAAATATTGATGTTCCCACAATGACCAGGATTTTATCCGGAATAGCATTCAGCTGCGGTGGCCGCTTATCTTCAATTCCACCAAAAATTGCAACCATTTCTGAGTGTATGGTCCAGTTTGCAGGAACAATAATCTTCGTTCCGCCAAATACTTGAACAACTTCAATTTTTACTCTTCCTTTAATGTCGGCCTGCATCAGATTGATCTCACAACCGCCAAAAAAATTGACTATATCCCCTCCTTGAAAATTCTTGGAGACTATATTCTTTTTCACCCCGCCAAATACGGAAACAGATTCGATTTTGTCCTCGGTCAATGGTTCGGAGGCAGGTCTTTCGGTTGTTACCCCGCTGAAGTTAGTGTCATTTTTTTCAGGTTCTACCCTTTTATCCCAGCTTGTAAAATCTTCAGCCTGAAAGCTTTTCTTTCGGCCAAATACTAGCCAAGTTCCAAGACCAATGATTAGAAAAGGCCAGAAAAATCTACTCAGCCCCAAGTCGGGTATTATTTTATTGCTGAGAAACAATGCCCCAATGGCAATAGGCATAAATGCAGAGGGACGGTCATATCCCTGACGAGAGCCAATGAAAACACCGATCAAAATCAGGAAAACAGGCCAGCTGAAAATCCATCGTGGAATATAAAAAATTTCTAAAGTGCGTAATAATAATACGAAGCCCAGTCCAAGTAAAACTAAGCCAACTAAGGCCTTACCTGATTTTTGATTTGAGCTGTTAAAATTTTGCATGACTATAATTTTTGATTCAAAGCTAAAGGTTATGACCTATCGAAAAATACATATTAGGCGAGTTTACTACTCTTCTCGGTGAATGTCGTAAAAATGTCGGTGAAAAAATGAATTCAATTGACAATTGACAATCAATAATGAACTACTTCTAATTTGCTCATTTGAAAATATCCTAATTCGTGCCTTTCAACCTAATATATACATGTTTGATATTTCCTTTACCGGATATCCTTTCATCAAATTCGAATTTATTCAGGCTTTTGATTAGTGGAAGTAATTTGGGATAATTATAATTTCTTGAATCGAAATCAGGTTTCTTTTTCAGTAGTAAATTGCCAAGGTTCCCAAGATAAGCCCATCCATTCTCATCTTCAAGGTCAGAAATGCTATCACTGATCAGTTTTATTAGTTCTTTATCAATAGTATTCAGAGGAGCATTTTTTTTCTTGTCAGTTTTCTTCGATTTTCTTGCTAATGGGGTTTCATCTGATTGAGATTCCTCCGTACTGCTTTCTTCCAAACCCAGAATTTCTATATAGATAAATTTATCACAAGCTGTTATAAAAGGGATTAGGGTTTTCTTCTCACCAATACCTATAACTATCATCCCTGCTTCCCTTAAGCGGGTAGCTAGTCTGGTAAAATCACTGTCACTTGAAACAATACAAAATCCATCGACTTTACCGGAGTATAAAATGTCCATTGCATCGATAATCATTGCGCTGTCACTTGCATTTTTTCCCTTGGAATAACTGTATTGCTGGATAGGGGTAATTGCATTCTCCAGTAAAACCTTTTTCCAGCCTGAAACAGTTGGTTTTGTCCAGTCGGCATAAATTCGTTTAAAGGTCGGTGTTCCATATTTGGCAATTTCCTGAAACATGGGTTTTACATTTGAATAGGGTACATTGTCTGCATCAATTAGAACTGCGAGCCTAAGATCTTTGGTTATTTCCATGGTTTAAATTTTGTGACGCTATAACTTAAAGGTATAGCTTTTAACATTAAGAAATTGCTGTTTTTGGAGCCTTGCTTTCTGATATCTCATTATTCTTTGTATCATTGATCAGATTAATCAGGCATGTTAAAAATTGGAATCATCGGACTGGGAGATATTGCTCAAAAGGCCTATTTGCCAGTATTATGCAGCAAAGATCTTGAAATACATCTTTTTACCCGAAATCAGGAACGCCTTGTTCAGATCGGAAGACAATACAGAATAACCAACATTCATACAAGTCTTGATTCTATTCTGAAAAGCGGGATAAGCGGTGCGTTTGTTCATACTGCAACCGAATCGCACCTAAACATTATACAAACTTTGCTGATGCATGATATTCATGTTTATGTAGATAAACCGATTAGCTACGATTATGCATCGTCAAAAGAAATGATTGATCTTGCTATTAGCAGAAGTCTGAATCTGATGGTTGGTTTTAACAGAAGGTACGCACCTGCTTATCAGGAACTGAAGCAGCTTGTTAATCCGAATATGATCATTCTTCAAAAGAATCGTCATTCATTACCGGGAGACATCAGAACCTTCGTTTTTGACGATTTTATTCATGTAATTGATACCATGAGATACCTTTTTACCCTACCGGTCAAAGAGATTTTAGTAAGAGGGATGAAAAGGGAGGGATTATTGATTCATGTAATTATCCAGCTGATTGCTGAAAATGGCTCAACCGCAATCGGAATTATGAACAGAGATTCGGGCACTCTTGAGGAAAAAATCGAGGTTTTTAGCAGTGAGGAAAAGAAGACGGTTATTAACATGACTGATTTAAGTACCATGCGTCAGAAGGTCAAAACTTTAGCTGGGGTAAGCGACTGGGAATCAACGCTTTCAAAGCGGGGCTTTGAAAATATTATCCAGGATTTTCTTTATACCCTTGAATCTGGTAATAAACCTCAGTTCAGTATGGAGGATGCATTGATGACACATGAGATGTGTGAGAAGGTGGTTAATCAATTGACAGTTGACAGTTTACAGTTGAGAATAGATAAGTAGGGCTGAACTACGCTATAACTCGTGGGTGTTACTTTACAAAATTGAAAAATGTTGCTCAAAAGCTTTATCTGACTAATGATAAGCGAAACATTTTGCCATTCGTACAACAAAATCAGTTTATTTATTGACTTTCCATTGATGAGAATGATCTTCCATAATCTCTCTTCCCCAAATTGGTAATTCGGCTTTCAATCTTTCTACAATTTCATTGCAGGCATCCATTGCAGCTTTCCGGTGTGCTGAAGAGGTAAAGACAAATAAACAGATTTCACCGGCTACAATTTCTCCAAGGCTATGGTGTACATGCATACATGTAAGTGGGTATTTGGCAAAAACATCCTCCCTGATTACATGCATTTTTTCAATGGCCATATCTTCATATGCGGTAAAATTAATGGCATGTACTTTCCCATTTTCAGTTTCATCAGCTCTTACCTGACCCAGAAAGATGCTGTGGCCTCCGATTGCTGTTTGAGTGCTATGCTTTTGGATACTTTCGGCAATAAATGCAGCAGGAATTGCTCCTTGATTGAATATGTTTTTTGGTTTTCTTTCTGCCATTTTTATACTATTTGGTTTTCTGCCAACCTGCAATACCATCTTTTAGACTATATATTTTTCTGGACTTGCCAAAATGCTTTGATAAAATCTCAGCAGCTCCTGCACTTCGCTTTCCACTCTGGCAAAAAAGAATAATTGTTTCCGCATGAATATCAGGGATTTGATTTTTAAAAACACTAAAAGGGATTTTGATATGTTTGAAATCTGTTATCTCTGGAGTTTCTCCGGCTTCCCTGACATCAACAAACTGAATGTTCTCGTTTTGTGTCATTTTTTCAAAATCTTGCTGGTCCAGTTCATAGGCTGAATGGGCAGAACAAAACCAATCGTAATTGAAATTCTTAAATACACTTATATTTTCTGGTATCATTTTCCTCGTTTCAGGACTTGAGAGTAATTCTATCTCAAAAAAATGATTATTGAGGGAATTGTAAGTTAGTAAACGGTCGACAAGTTTATTGCCAATGCCAGTAATCAGCTTAATCGTTTCATTGGCCATCATTGTTCCAATGATTCCGGGAAGTACACCTATCACACCAGCTTCTTCACAGTTTAAAACTTCTCCATCGTCAGGCGCTTCAGGAAAGATGTCACGGTAATTTACTGCCGATTTTGAATCTGGCGGGTGATTGAAAATTGATAACTGCCCCTCAAACCGTGATATAGCACCATAAACAAGCGTTTTTTTAAGGATGACGCAGGCGTCATTAATCAGATATCTGCTTGCGAAGTTATCAGTGCCATCAAGCACAATGTCGAAGCCTTTGAAGATATCAGGAGCATTATCATTATTAAGTTTTTCGTTGAATATGATAATCTCAATATCAGGATTAATCTGTTCAAGAACATCTCCGGCTCTCAAAGCTTTTGATAGGCCGATATCATGAACTGTGAATAAAACCTGCCGGTGCAGATTACTTAGAGAAACCAGATCGAAATCGACAATACCAATCCTGCCAACACCTGCACCTGCCAGATAGAGTAAAGCAGGGCAACCCAAACCGCCTGCACCAACAACAAGTACCTTCGCAGCCTTTAATTTCTGCTGGCCAATTTCACCAAGTTCTTTTAATGAGATCTGGCGCTGGTATCTATCGTTCTTTGAGGGATTACTCATAATCAACCTCCTGAAAATGGGGGTAATAATGCGATATTATTGTCCCCAATAAGAATAGTTTTATCTTTTATTACCTTTCTGTTCAAGGCAATTGCATATTTCACATTTGCTATAAGAGGGTACATCTCATTTAATGTCTGAACAAGAGTTTCTGTATCAGGGATATCATGAAGTGTCATTTCTGTTCTTCCGGTGATATCTGCGAGTTGGCCGAATAATGTAAGATGAACCTGCATATTATTCTTTTATCATTATGTAAAAATAAGCTTTATTCCGGCCAGGAGGAGTACAATAGCCAGGGTATTTTTCAAAATATTTTGATTAAATTTTAGTGAGCCGAAATAAGATCCACATAAACCTCCGGCAAAAGCTATTGCAACATAAAAAATCATATCCGGACTAAAATGAATGCCTTTGCTCAGGTGACCGGCAAGACCTGAGAAGGAGTTGACAAATATAAATAATGCACTAATGGCAGCAGTTTGTTTTTGATCCGCCCATTTTAAAAGGAGCAAAACCGGTGAGAGAATGATGCCTCCACCAATTCCAATCAGTCCGGATAGAAACCCAATTGATGATCCAATCAGAATGGAAAGTACAATATTGTATTTCTTGATCTCTTCCGTTTTGAAATTTGCAAAGAAAAGGAATCGGATTACCGGAATAAGTAAGAGAAAACCCAGGAATTTTTTATAGAAATCAGCTTCAATACTTATCAATCCCCCCAAAAAAGCCATCGGTACAGATGCTATAGCCAGAGGCAGAAAAATGTGCCATTTAAAGTGCTTTCCCCTGTAGAACTGGTAAAATGAGGTAATGGATACAAATAGGTTCAACAGCAGTGCACTAGGCTTCATCACCTCAGGTGAAATGGCATAAATTGCCATTAGGGCAAGGTAGCCGCTGGCTCCGCCATGACCTACCGAAGAGTAAAGAAAAGCAACAATAAATAAAAGAATGTAGAAAATATAAATACTTTCCATTTGATTAGAATGATGGTAAAATATGGATTTCTATTTCATCTCCGGCCTTGAATTCTGATTGCTCTGATTTGAGTTCGATCAGGCAGTTTGCCTTCGCAAATGAACTAAGCCTGAATGATTCCTGAGCCTTAAGTTCTTTAACAGTTTTGCCATTGTAATATGCCTTAAGGAAATAAGTCATGCCTGCCGGTTTTTTTATATCAGATTCCAGAACCGCATTCATTTTTATCATTTCCTTTTGCCTGTTACCAAGCAAACCAATTGCAGGATATACATATTCGTAAAAACAGGTTAGTACCGATGCAGGATTTCCAGGTAAACCGAAAACGTATTTTTCACCTTTTTTACCGAAATAAATCGGTTTGCCAGGTTTTTGCTTGATTTTATGGAATACCTGCTCTACGCCATTTGCCTCGGCTGCACGAATTACAAAATCATAATCGCCAACACTTACTCCGCCAGTTAGTAAAACCAGGTTACTTGTTTGCAAGGCTATTGCCAAAACTTCAATTAAAATCTTAAGATCATCTTCGGCAGAAAACACATCAACGTTTAATATTCCTGCCTCTCTGATTGCAGCATTTAAAGCATAAGAATTAGATTCATATACCTGTCCGTAACTTAGAGCTAATCCCGGTTGCTGGAGTTCATTGCCTGTAAGGATAATGCTGATTGTTGGCGCAGGATAAACCATAAGTTCATGGATGCCCAGGCCTGCAAGAAAGCCAATTGCCGTAGCGTTTAATAAATGACCCTTTTCGAGGGCAATTTCACCTTTTTTAGCCTCGGATCCCTGAATTCTTACATTCTGTCCGCTAACTAAGTTATTGTCCTTTATAATGATTTTACCGTCTTGAATATCAACCTTTTCCTGCATCACAACCGTATCTGCTCCATCTGGTACTGCAGCGCCGGTAAAAATCCGCCGGGCTTCATCCGATTTTAATGGATTCAGTTCAGTTAGTCCGGCCTGAACCATACCTTCAATTTTAAGCGCTTCGTTTTTCTTCCATCCCTGGTAATTTATGGCGTAACCATCCATGGAAGATTGTATGAAAGGGGGAACATCCGTCAATGCAAAAATGTCTTCTGCAAGGATCAGGCCTGCTGCTGAACTGATCGAAACTCTTACAGGATCAGGAATTTTAATATTTTCCCTGATTAATTTTCTTGCATCCCTTACCTCAATGAATTCTGGCGGCATATCATGTTAATTTGTAGAATAAAACCGAAAATTTTTAAAATAGACAGCCACAACCAAGCTGAAAAGCTCATCCCCCAATACTGATCATACTTCTGTTATGAAGGTCTTCTGTATGGATCTTTTCAAAGTCCTTGGTAAACTGTCCACCAAGTTCTTTTGCTTTTGAACCAATACTCTCCTTGATCAGAGGCAGCACATCTTCACCTTTTCTGAGAGCCCTAAGCAGGTCGGTTTCTTCCTTAGAAAAGAGACAATTTTTCATTTTTCCATCAGCTGTAAGCCTCATTCGGTTGCAACCTGCACAGAATGGAGAACTCATTGTACTGATTATAGCAAATGTTCCTGAGTGGCCATCGATAGTATATTTTTTTGCTGTGTCATGGATGTCGCCTTTCAGCGGTACAGGACTATATTTTTTACTGATTTCATCCAGCATTTCTTTCCATGTAAAAACCTGATTACTTGTCCAACGGTTACCTTCAAAAGGCATGAACTCTATGAACCGGACATGAACCGGGGTGTCTTTTGTCCAGGCGACAAATTCATTGATTTCATGATCATTCATCCCTTTCATAACCACTACATTCACTTTAACATGAAAGTTCTTACTGATCATCAGATTTATGTTATCCATTACCTTTTTGAAGCTGTCTCTTCGGGTAATGATGTTGAATTTATCTGAATTGAGTGTGTCAAGGCTGATATTCAATGAACTGACTTTCGCTTCTTCAAGTACGTCTACGAAATCATGAAGTCGGGTTGCATTTGTGGTCAGGGTAAGTTTTACAGGTAGTTTTGAAAGACGGAGAATAATTTCTGCTGCATCTTTTCTTACCAATGGTTCACCACCGGTAAGACGAATTTTTTTAACGCCGTTCTCAACGAAAAGTCTGGCTAATGTTTCAATTTCTTCGGGCTGCATCAGCCTTGAATGTGGGGTAAATTCATAATCTTCCTCCGGCATACAATAGAAGCAACGCAAATTGCAATTGTCTGTAAGAGAGATCCTCAGATAATCATGAACCCTGTCAAATGAATCAATAAGCATGTTTAAAAGTACACTATTTCACTAAATTTGTATAATCTTCAATTGTATCAATATCAATACCGCCCTTTGGGAAATAAACCGTTTGAAGGGATTTTGCATATTTTTTTATAAGAAACTTTGCTCCTCTATCTCCATCAAGCATTGAAAGTTCATTGAAATGTACTTTATGAAATAGGGCTGGAGTACCCATGATATTTAGGTAGGTGCTGGCTACAATAGAGCTGCCTGTTTCTTCCTGTTTTTTGATCAGTTCTCTCAATAATTTAGCGTTGACAAAGGGCTGATCGCAAACCATCAGTATCACAGCTTCTGTTTCCGGAATTAAATTATACAGTTTATTGATTCCATAAACTACTGAAGAGGCCATTCCACTTTCCCAATTTGGATTTTTCACTACAATCAGTCCTGAAGGATCAAGAGTTGACTCAATTTTTTCTATTTCTGAACCCAGCACAACAAGTATTGGCCCGATATTACTTTCGATGGCAATATCAATGGTATGCTGCAACAGGTTTTTTCCTTGGTAGGATAACAACTGTTTCGGACTACCTAGTCGCGATGAGCGACCCGCAGCCAGAATGATGACTGCATATTTCCCTCTGAGCTTTTTTGAAGTCATTGATTTTTAGTTTCTGAGATGTATGGGTGATTTTCTATCTCTTAAATAGCCTCCATCTCTTCCTGAAAGCGCTGCAAGTATGCCCGCAGCCAGGGATAAAGCGATTTCTTCCGGGTTAACTGCTCCAATATCAAGTCCCAAAGGAGCGTATATCCTTGCCAACTGAATTTCGCTTAAAGCAAGACCTTCCTGGTTTAACTCAGCCCAAATTCTCTCTGAACGGACTCGCGGACCGAGCATACCAATGTACACAGCGGTTGTATTTAGTACTTTTGGCAGATTTTTTTTATCTGTTTTAAAATCGTGTGACATTAGAATAACAGCAGTATGATCATCAATTATAAGTTCGGGGAACTCTGCAGGTGCCCTGATTTCATCTGCAATGCTTTTTATAATTGAGTTGATTTTGATGAGTTCAGCAACAATAGTAACACGCCAGCCAAGCTCTTTAAACAAGCGACTCATTGGATATACGTCGTACTGATGTCCCATTAGAATCACATGGATCTCAGGAGGTAAAATCTCAATGAAGAAATCCGCCTTTTTGCCCTGCTCAATTTCAAGACTGTACGGTGCTGATTTTTTATCAGCTATCTCTTGCTGGATCTGATGATCTAATTCATCTTCAAGCATGCTGTTTTCGAAAATATCCAGACTAGCTGCGCCAGTATATTTTATAACTTGCCCGGTTTTAACTGTGCCCCATTCCCCGTTTAAATTTGTGATGGTCAGCAGTACATTCGTTTCTCTGTTATCAAGAATGCAAGATCTTAATATTTCTATCTGATTTTGAGGATCGTTGAAATCCAGAGGGCAAAATAATACATCTATAATTCCATTACATCCCAAACCGACCCCAATTTGATGTGGATCATCTTCACTGGTATCATAGGTAATCAAAGTTGGACGTGAACTATTTATGGCAAGACGAGCTCTTTTTAAAGCATCCCCCTCAAGGCATCCTCCACTGATGCCACCAATCCAGGTGCCGTTATCCATTACCAGCATTCTGGCCCCGGTACGTCTGTAAGAGGAGCCTTCTACCCGAACAACTGTGGCCAATGCAGCATACTGAGTTAACTTATCTATCTCATCATAAGCTTTAATTATTGATTTAATTTCTTTCATTATACAATATTATTTATTCTTATGATTAAATATCGTTCTGATCTTATCAATCTAAGGATTTGAGATTTGGCTCTGACTTGAAATTGAATTATTTTATTAAAATATAATTTAACATGAACTTGCCATAAAATCTAAAAACCTCATACCTGCCTGCCGGTAAGGATTATGGCTGGCAACTTCCATTTTAGAAACGTATAGCCTTGAAGCTTCAATTCAATTGATGTAATTTGCCATCTATGTTTCCTTTAAGGCATAACGTAAATTAATCTATGTGGTTAAATTTTTGATATTTAGATGTTGTTTATCTATTGAAATGCTTTAATTTAAATGAGCTAACAAAAATCTTAATTTTTTAATTAGGGGAGGCAAATTATTTACTACAGTTTTTATGTTTTCGGTTTTCTTTTAATACGGGCAAAATAATAATCCCAAATGTAATCAGGCTTTGGCAGAATCTCTTGGCGGGGAAATACCCAAATATAGCAGATCAGAGAATGCTTTATAGAAAAGAGTCTATTTAATATACTTTCAGTAGTGTCCGGGAAAAAGTTTTTATTTAGGTTTAACCGGGCAGTAGCATTGAAACACCTGTCTTATTTAGGAAAGAGGGTCTTTTCTTAATGATTGAGTTATTTTAATCTCGGGTATAGAATTATCGCTCAATAGGGCCCGCCTTTAGGCGGGTTGTGATCGGCGTGATTAAATTCGGGCCAGTCCTAACGGAGTTCATCCGGGCGGGCTTTAGCCCTAACTATTGCAGGTCATAAAATAACGTAAATCAGTGCTTCAGCGCCGACAATATTTAACCGGGCTGAAGCCCGATGCGGCTGCTCCGGTATAAACGGATTGTTTTGGGCTAAAGCCCGTAACATCCCCTTTGTGTACCCCGCTTAAAAGCGGGAGTGCGCTAACAGCGGAGCTTGCTTTTTGAAATCAGGAAATAAAATCGTTCACGACTTTTTAAAAGGATATTTTTAAACATTTTATTTTTAGCTGACAACAATGATATTCTTTTAATAAAATGAGTATTAATACTCATTGATACTCACTATATCAAAATATATCTTTATATTGTGGAGTTGTTAGATTTTTTATACTAATGTGAGTTCCACACATAAATATTTGAAAACCAATAGCTATTCAAATAGATTAACCATACTCTGCTTTTAAAGATGAGTAGAATATGAATTACATATATTAAATCCTGTTTTTGGATGATGTTTAAAATAATAGTTAGAAGCTATGAAATGTTGGATTTCTAAACGGCTTCGATTTATGTCGGGTTTACATTACATCAGTAAATTGTTCCAATAGAAATTTTATGGCAAGCTTATCATCTCTGCTAATTCCTTCCTTTCTCAATAAAACTACTAAGTTAGAAACCAATATTCAATATAAAATAGAATTAAATTTTAAGGCTACAGTACAGGCAGCTTACTTAGAAAAAAATCAATTTCGCATCGAGAGGTTTTATTCAAATTTATGGGTTAGAGATGTACCTACCTCCATTGAAAATTCAAAAACTATTAAATTAAAAGCATTTATAAACACTTCAAATCTTAATTACAAAGGTGAAGCTATTTTATCAATTTATGTTGATAATAATCTAGTTTCTCAAAAAACTTTTTCACTTGATTTTGATCAAAATTATTCGGAATGGTTGATTTTGAATTATGATTTTGAATAATTTCTAAGTTGTTTTTTTGACATGAATTTGATTTTACCACTACTTTCCATAGTTTAAAATCAGAGTCAATTGTCAGGGTCAGTGAAGATATAGATTCAAAAAAAATGAATCAGACAATTTTTTAATTATCTTTTCGTAAAATTCTTCCATAATTAATTCATCTGACTGGAATCAAATAAGTCTTTCTTAGTCCAAATATTTTGATAAGGAACAAGTTTCAAAATAAGAATACAAGTTTATTTATTCTCTTTTCCTCTTGTTGAGAGTCCGAAGGGCAGATACATAGGACAAAAGCTTAGGTAAATTTATAATGTTCGGATTTATATTTGGACTTGGAATCCAGGCTTAGGTTTTTCATGAAGAACATTTGGTAGCTGTTTTGGTAAAATACGCAAAAATATTGGCTTTGACCGATTTGGGAGATTACTTTGATTCAGATTTTAAAGATAAAAGAGATTAATTTAAATCGCTGTTCGCTTTGATCGAATCCAATCATAAATCAGAAACTTGGGTCAACCTGTAATTTGGGAGGTATAGATGCCTGTTCCACCAGAACATAGGTAAGAAAATAAACATGCGATGCAGATAAAAAAGATACTTTCTATACCGAAAAGTTCAATTCCAAGAATGATAGATGCAACAGGAGTATTGCTTGCTCCGGCAAATAGTGCCACAAGACCCATTCCAGCCAATAGTGCCATTGGGAGGGGAACGAACCAAATTAATACGTTTCCAAGTGTAGCACCAATAAAGAATAACGGGGTAACTTCCCCGCCTTTGAACCCTGCACCAATTGTGAATGAAGTCAATAGAATCTTCAAGAGAAAATCGTATGAATTAAGATCAGTTTTGAACGCACTTTCAATCATCGGTATACCTAATCCAATATATTTTTGGCTCCCCATCATCCAAACGACTACAGCGATAAATATTCCACCAATTAAAGGGCGGAAAGGGGCATAGTTTATCTTTTTAAAAACAGCAGAAAAGAAATGGTTTGTCCCGGTGAACAGCATAGCTGCAAGTCCGAAAATTATACCTGCCAGTATTGCCCATAAAATGTTCTCAATAGTCATAACAGGTACAAAGGGGATATTGTACTCGGTATGACTAACATTCCAGGCTGAACAAGTATAATCTGCAATTAGCGCGGCAAACATGCTGGGTATTATGGCATCATAACGATATTTTTTCAGGATCAAAACTTCCAGGGCAAATACAGCACCGGCGAAAGGAGTTCCGAAAACGGAGGCAAATCCTGCACTGATACCAATGATAATCAGTATCTGCCGGTCTTGAGTTTTCAATTTAAGTATGTGGCTGAATTGGTCTGAGATTGCTGCACCAATTTGAACAGCAGTACCTTCACGTCCAGCTGAACCACCAAATAGATGAGTGATTAATGTTCCGAAGAAAACCATTGGAGCCATTTTTAGTGGAATCACTTGTTTTGGATTATGAAATTCTTCGAGTAATTGATTATTGCCTTTAACTACATTATCACCCCAATAATGATAGGCAAGACCAATGGCAAGTCCGCCAACAGGTAAAAATGCAATTATCCAAAAATTATTTTCGCGAAAATTACTTACCCAGTCTAATGAAACCAGAAAGAAGGCAGAGGCTGTTCCGGTAAGAATTCCAACAATGATGGTTAGGCACAACCATTTAATAGCATAATTCAGCACAGTATTCTGACCCACATTGGTGGGTTGAGGTTCACTGTCCATAATATTCATACGAGGGCGATCTCAAAATAGAATTAATGAGGCTTTTAACATATTGCAAGATAATTTTTATTTTTTTTTGGTGTGAAAATTAAAATCAGGAGTTTATTCAAAGTTATCCATTTCAATCATTTTGTTGGATCTGTCTTTTCAGGTACTCCAGTTGGATCGTTCGCTTGGAGCCATTTTTATGCGGTAAAAGTTTAAAATACCTCCATTTTACTAAAATCATTATCGATGCCGGGCAATTAAAATTGGTTTTTAAATCTCGATATCCATTCAGGCCATGTCTGAAGCTGCAATTTTCAAGAACTCAATTCCATTGCCGGTAATTAGGGTAATAATTTATGGAAGATTGCATAAATTTAAGTTCAGTCTTTCCTGATAATAATATAAGCATGATGTTCCGGATACTGATCTAGCTCTAGATGCAGGCATTCGCAGTCAGATTCCATAATTGTTTTCAGATTAGCATTTATGCCGATACTGCTGTATGGAAATTGTTCTCCATGCCACTCGCTCTGATGTTCACCAACTGTATTCCCAAAAGTATAGATCAGTATTCCCGAGCTATTGAGCATCCCACAGAGTTTTGAAATGACCGGTTTTTGCATTTCGATCGGTAAATGAAATATACTGTCCCAGGCAATGATCAGGTCAAACTGCTTATCGATTTTCCAGTCGATGATATTGCAAACCTCAAAATTGCTTTTAGGATGCTGAGATTCGGAAATGGCAATCATTTCTGCTGAGGCATCAATTCCATAAACATTGAAATTTTCCTGTTCTAATTTACGGATTATCCTTCCACCGCTTCCACAGCCTACATCCAGAGCTGTTCCCTTCTTTTGACAATAAGAGAGGGCTCTTTCAATCTGCTCAATGCCATATGAGCTGTTGACATGGTACTCATGCCACCACTTTGCAATTTTATCGTATTTTTTGCCGATGTCGGGATGCATGTCATAAATGTATAAAATTTGCTAGTCCTCTGATCTTGAAAATATTTATATTTTTATCTACTAGTGTCCGGGGAATTTTAAGTTGTAAAATAAAAGATCAAATTCTTAGCTCATAATTATTATCTCTACTTTTCCTGCAGCAGAAAAGTAGCAAAATGCCGCCGCTGCACCTGATGCTATTAAAGTCAATGCTTTGGCTTGGAATGTGCCTGCCGCACCAGCTGAGGCGGAAAAAAGGTTAACGCAGATTTTGTGCTTAGGCCAAAGCTTATAAACAGTCCTGTTATTTTAGGTAGAATTTTACAGATTTCAAGGCAGTGAAACTATAAAAAATGATTCTAAACTAAAAGGGGGGCTTGCTTTGTATCAAACTCTTAAAAACGTACTTCGAACAATGTAAATGATCATTTTATTAAAAATTTTATTTTAACCGGACAACAGTGATTTTTATCAATAAATCTTCTAATCATAACTTATTATCGTGGAAGAATTTATTGGCATTATTAAACTTTTTGGAGGCAATTTTGCTCCTCAGGACTGGGCTTTTTGTGATGGAGCATTACTTTCAATTAATCAAAATTCTGCTTGATTTGCGTTGTTAAGCAATCAATTTGGTGGTGACGGTGTTTTTACCTTCTCATTTCCTAACTTAAAACCCATAATATCGGCAAACGAAGCTCCGTTTCAATATTATTTGTCTTACCGCTATGTTCCTAATAAGAGAATAGATTTCAGCGCATATTGTTTTGACGCTATCTCAGAAATTCTGTTTGCCCAGTGTTAATCGGGCCTTTAGGTAACTCACTGTTGATTCTGCTCCCTGATTAAGATTGACGTTATTGAGTTCGATTCCGTCATAGCATCCCCCTGTGCATGGATTATACACAATCTGATTTAAATGATTATTACCCTGAAACCAACTGAATGCTGATTCCATTTTTCTTGGGTAAGATATTTCCTTAAAATGTCTATAGAATTTGCTCAGTGCGATTATCGTATAGGCTATCGACCATTTCTACATCTGCAACAGACTATTTGACTATTTACTCATTTCAACCCTAAATTCCCAATGTAATTTTCAGCCAGATGATGAACAGATTTCTTTTTGCTTTCATCCCATTTGTCGAACGTCTTAACCAGCATGCCTAACCTCGGGTTTTTAAGAAAGAAAACCCGGTGAATATCTAAGAATCGCCAAAATAACGCGTCCCATATTTCCTGCCAGGGGCCTTTTGGATAATCACCCATTTTCATAAGGTAGTTACTGCCACTTACATATGGTTTTGTTGACATCAATCCTCCATCTGCGAATTGGCTCATTCCATAAACATTTGGAACCATCACCCAGTCGTAGGCGTCAATAAATAACTCCATAAACCAACGGTAAACTTCATCAGGGTCAAATTCGCAAAGCAGCATGAAATTGCCAAGCACCATCAATCGCTCAATATGATGACAATAACCCGTTTCAAGAACTTTTTTTATTGTTTCATCCACAGGAAAAATTCCTGTGGTACCATCATAAAAGCTTTTTGGGATTTTTCGGCTAAAGCCCCAGAAATTTCTGACTCGCTCTTCGCTTCCTTTTGTGACGTATACCCCCATCATGAACTCTCTCCATCCAATGATTTGCCGAATAAATCCTTCTACAGAGTTAATTGGAATCTTATTTTGTTTACTGTAATCTAGGGTTTTTTGAACAATCTGCTTTGGAGTCAGGAGGCCAATATTCAGCATGGGTGTGAGTAAACTATGATTCAGAACCAGCTCCTTGTGTATAATTGCATCTTCATAATCACCAAATTCGGCAAAACGTTTTTCAAGAAACTGATCGAGCCATTCTTCACTTGCCCTGAATCCAATTGGGTAGTTTACCCGTTCGCTTAAATTACCGGTATTGTTGGCATAATATTGCCTGGTGTAGGCCTTAGCTTCAAATAAATAATGGTCGGATTCAGGAAATTCAGTCTTTACCACTGACTTTCCTTTCGGAAATTTCTTCCGGTTCTCATCATCAAATGTCCATTGCCCACCTACTGGCCCTCCTAAATCATCAATCAGGATTTTTCTTTTGATTCGTTCCCGCTTATAAAATTCGGTTTGGAAGAATTTCTTCTTGGATGGATTGAAAAAATATCCAAGATCTTCAGTAGTATTAAGAAACATTGGTGAGTCCAGAATGCTAAGTTCTATATTTAACTTTTGGCAGGAACTTTTTATTCGGTTCAATAACCAATTATCAACCGGATCTACTATGATCAGACGTCCGAGACCTGAATCTTTTAATTTTTTAATCAGTATTCTGACATCTGCTTCAGGTTCATGAGCTTCAATATAAGTTATTGAAATGCCTTTTTCCAAAATAAAGCTTTCATAATACTTCATAGATGCCCTGTGAAAAGCTATTTTTTGCTTATGAAAGTTAAACTGATTAAAGAATAAGCTTTCTTCTACCAGGTAAATTAGACCTTCATCAGAAAAAACCGGATTAAATTCAAATAATTGATGAGGAAAAATGAGTTTAATCGTTTTCATTCCTTATTTTTTGATCTTTTACATCTTTCGCTACAATATTTTACCTCATTCCAGTTCTTTTCCCATTTCTTACGCCAGGTAAAGGGTAATTTACAAATAAGACAAATTTTTTGAGGAAGTTCGCTTTTCTTCATACCAATAAACTCAACCTAAGGCCTTATCTTTTTTAACCTTGCCTATTTTCTTTGTATTTCTTGTGTGTTTACTGATAATGCGCTGGTTCTCCATCTGAACAAGTTCATTTTTTCTGTATCCCCAGATTTTTTCTTTGGCATTCTTCCCGGCTAATTCTAAATCTACAACAGGTAGGGGATAATCATGGCCTAATCTGATGCCAGCAAATTTTTGTTCAAGCTCAGTCATTTTCCAGGGCTCATGAATGTGTATAGCAGGAATATTTTGAAGTTCAGGCACCCACTTCCTGATAAATATACCATTCGGATCATGCTCTTTAGACTGCTTTACAGGATTATACATTCTGATAGTATTGATGCCTGTAGTTCCTGCCTGCATCTGAAATTGAGTATAATGTATACCGGGTTCATAATCCAGAAACTGATTTGCTAAATGATAAACCCCAAGTCTCCAGTCAATGTCAAAATGATAACATAATACAGAAACCAGCATTGCCCTCATTCTGAAATTGATCCATCCTGTTTTAATTAGACAGCGCATACAAGCATCGAAAAGCGGATAACCTGTTTTTCCTTCCTTCCATGCCTCCAGAATTGTGGTATTATTTTCATGTTTTAAGGATTCATATCCTTGATTAATACACAAAAGCTCATAGCTACATTCCATTTCAAATTTTTGAATAAAATGACAGTGCCACTTAAGGCGGGTAAGCATACCACTAAAAGCAAACTTATTGTTTGTGTAGGCCGGATGCAAGCTAACAAATTGAAAGGCCTGCCGGATTGAAATATTTCCCCATGCTAAAAATGGAGATAAGCGACTGCACGATTTCCTGCTTTCTTGCGGTTTAGATATCATTTTATGATAGGCAGAACCCCTGCCTTCAATAAAACTATGTAGGTATCGCCAGGCATGCTGCTCACCAGCAGGTTGAAACTCCTTTGGATAGTTTTCAAGTTCAGTTTGGAGCTGTTCAGGTAAATTAAAATTGTGCTTGAATTGTAAACAGTTGAATGATTGCTCGTTTACGATAATTTTACCGCAAGCGGCTTCAAACCATTTCTTATCCCAGTTTTCTCTGTTTTGGATACCACGTATCACTCCGTCTTTTTGAAATTCTATCCATTTAATATGATGTAGTTTACAAAATTTTGCAAGCCATTGGTCGCGCTTCCAGCTCAGTTTAATTCCACTCTCCTGATAACTGAAGATTTCATTTATTTCGAATGTATTACTCAGATATTCAAATACTTCCTGCGCTTCTCCATAAAAGGTATGGATCAATTTGCCGGTACGATTTTGAATGGAGTTAAAATCTTTAATGGAATGATATTGAAACTGCAGATGTCTTAGGGAGGTATCCCTGTAACTGATCATGGAAGGTTCAATGAGGTAGATAATCAGAAAAGGCATCATGCCTGCATCTGCATATTGCAGAGGTAAATGATCTTGTGTGCGGATATCTCTTTTGATCCACACAATATTTATTTCCTCCTTCTTCAAAACTTCTGCTTTCATATACTTTATCAGGCAGCTTTCAGCATTGAAATTTTAAGAGGGAAATCATCTTTTAGAAATTTTATTCATGCTCACACTCCTTTGCCTCGTGCATTTGAATCGTAGCATATCCGGATTAGCCTTAAACGCGTGTTTAACACCAACTCCTGATGAAACCCTTTTCCTCCATCGCCTAAAACTAGAATCCTTGAGTTCCTTGCGCATGAGCTTTTCAACTTCGCCTTGATTAATACCAAATTGTGCTTTTATGGCATCAAAAGTGGTGCGGTCTTCCCAGGCCATTTCCACAATTCTATCCTTTTCTAAGTCGCTAAATGAGTTCAATCTATTCTTGTAATTATTAGTCTCACACAAAGATAGAAATAAGAGCCGTGGGAGAATGAATGTTTTGGCCGGCGGGTTTATTATTACAATTGAATGAAGATATAGGGCGTATTTCTAATTATCCGAACTGTGATTCTTTTGATTTTTCTACTCAGTTTGGTTGTGCTGTTTGTTCGACATGTTCCGAGGTGCTTGTCAAGTAATGAGATTTTACGGGTTTGAAAACCGCTTTATTTGGATGTAATTTAAAATATTTCGGATTATAAAGCCTCTTTATCTGGGTATTTGAAATGCCTTTTAAAAACATTTCGAAAAGCTAAGGGTATGATCTGTTGATCGTTCTGAATGTAAGGTTCACTCTAGGCTTGCTGATTATTTTAGTAGGGGGGAGCCTGTGCAGCCAATGGGTTTGAGTATGATCCTTCATCAAGAGTAAGCTGCCATGCTGCAGGAATACATTAATGGTTTCTTTACTTACTTTATGTTTGAATGCAAACCTTCGCTCTGCACCTAAGCTTAA
>CAMCTU010000016.1 GCA_945878525.1 Sphingobacterium thalpophilum | reverse complement strand
TCTATTGCGATTTCCCGCGAGCCAGAATAGGCAGAATCTTTTCAACCTTGCCATTACGAATACCGTACATAAAATCATACAGGTTAACAACAGGATCACAATGCGGCACAATTACTTCAAATTTATCGCCAACTTTATATGTTTTACTTGGATTCACAATTTTAACAGATCCATACTCATCAGAACCTGCATTATAATCAAAATCAGGCTCTCCGATAATTATTCCGTGCGGAACATTTAATGTTAAAGCCTTAGATCCTGAATCAGTTACATATTTCCCCGCTTTAGAATCATTGATAATAGTCGCCATTACCGTTAAGGAAGGGTCGAAATCATCCATTATTTTTTCGTTGTTTGCACCACCAATAATCATATATTGATGATCCATAAATAGATAACTTCCAGCCTGAACATCCGTAAAGCCAGGAATTTCATACATCATATCATAAGTACCAGTTCCACCACCACTGAAAATCTCCATATTTAATCCGGATTTCTTCATCAGTTCATAGCTACCAACAACAGGTTCAAAAGTTTTAAATGCCTGTGCTTTACGAGCCTTAAAACCTTCAACATGTTGAACAACACCATCATATGCCAATATACCATGGAATTTCAAATTTGGTGCTTTATCTACAAATTGTGCTAATTCCAATGCCGGTTGCCCATTTGCAATCCCTGATCTGTTGATCACATCAAGATCAACAACAACATCAGCAATAATACCAGCAGCCTTGGCAGCATCCTGAAGATCTCTAGCATTCTGCATATTATCTACAGCCTGAATAAAGCCTTTGTACTTTTTTCTCAAAGCCATCGCATGATTGATTTTCGACACTGAGATGTTAACTCCGGTCATCAATACATTCTGTATACCATTAACAAGCATCGCTTCCGACTCTGAAAGCTTTGCAGAACACACTCCTACTGCGCCTGCAGCAACCTGCATTTTTGCAATAGCAGGACATTTATGTGTTTTAACATGCGGACGAACACCTGTACCTGTACCCTGCAACCGGGTTTGTACATGTTTAATGTTCTTTTCCATTTTATCAAGGTCAACACATAAAGCTGGGGTGTCGAGGTCCCATTTTGACTTGCCAATATCAGATGATTTGACGTCAATCAAAGTCTCAGCACTTAATGAAGGCGACCATAAAGAAGCGGCTCCTGCAAAAGCACTAGCCTGTAAAAATTTTCGGCGATTGAAAGAATTAGACATTGTTCACAATTTAGTTTTTGATTTTATTTAAATGTAAAAAAAATAATCAATAATGTGCACCTTACTGATTGAGAGTTGATTCAGAAAAATACCAAAGTTCAGGAATCCAAAAAAGGAGTTCAAAGTTTATTGAATTGAAATAATTATTAAGTGAAATGCGTGGTATTTAGGGATATTACCAAATATTATATTCTAAAAATTAAGACTACAAAATGTTTTTGGAGAAATCACTCAAGGAAAATTATCCTTAAAGGGCATGATTTTTATTGCATTTACCTAAAAATATTTTGTACCAATTTTGATACCTCCATTTAAATAAACAATATTTCAATTTGATTTCAAAACGGCTGTAACAGAAAAGGAAATAAATAAATGAGATTGGGATCCTGACACAAGAAAATACTCATCTATCGCGCAATTAAAACTCATTTCAAGGATAGTGTAGTGAGTTTTAAATAATGTGGAATAAGGCGACTAAGTCAAGATCAATTGATAATGATCAAATAATAATTCTTCTTGCCTTTTTGGGCAACAAGGAATTTACCTCTGATTAGATTATCCATAGTAATAACCTGAGCAGGGTCGGCTACTTTTTCCTTATTGATTGATACTCCCCCACCGCTGATCATTTTACGAGCCTCGCCTTTAGATGGGAAAACTTGAGTTTTTTCAGCCAAAAGATCTGTTAAATTAATGCCTTGAGATAATTCTTTGACTGAGATCATGAACTGTGGCAGACCATCAAAAACTTCTATAACCTCCTCATCGCTAAGAGAATTAATAAATTCAAGGGAACCATTCCCAAACAAAAATTCAGAAGTTTTAAGGGCTGTTTCAAGTGCTTCTGAAGAATGGCTCCTTATTGTAATTTCTTCAGCAAGCGCCTTTTGAAGTGTTCTAAGATGGGGCGCGTGATCATGCTCATGCTCCAATTCTTCAATCTGTTCTTTGGATTTTAAGGTAAATATCCGGATCCAGCTTTTGGCATCTGCATCTGTGGTATTCAACCAAAATTGATAAAATTTATACGGAGAAGTCTTGGCAGGATCCAGCCATACCGCACCACTCTCTGTTTTGCCAAACTTGGTACCATCCGCCTTTTTTATCAGCTGTGTAGTGATAGCAAAAGCATTGCCGCCAGCTTTTCTCCTGATCAATTCAGTTCCAGTTACGATATTTCCCCATTGATCAGACCCACCCATTTGTACCTGGCAGTTCTTTTCTTTCCAGAGGTAATAAAAATCATAGCCCTGAACGAGTTGATAACTAAACTCAGTGAATGACATACCGGTTTCACCCTCCAGTCGCTTCTTGACCGAATCCTTGGCCATCATATAATTGACCGTCAGATGCTTACCTACATCCCGAATAAAATCAAGAAAGGTAAAATTCTTAAACCAATCATAGTTATTTACCATTTCAGCACTGTTGGCACCGGTATTGAAATCAAGAAACTTCTTCAATTGGTTTTCAAGACATTTAACGTTGTGATTTAAAACCTGTTCAGAAAGAAGATTACGTTCGGCCGATTTACCAGAGGGATCACCTACCATCCCCGTAGCACCTCCAACAAGCGCAAAAGGTTTATGTCCTGCCCTCTGAAAATGTATTAGTGTCATGATCTGAGTAAGATGCCCAACATGCAATGAATCTGCAGTAGGGTCAAAGCCAATGTAACCCAATGTCATTTGCTTATTAAGTTCTTCTTCGGTACCGGGCATGATATCATGCAGCATTCCCCGCCAGCGTAATTCTTCTACAAAGTTCATTTTATGTTTAGCATCGTTTCAAATACAAATATAGCAGAATTGATAAAGCTCTGCATGGCAAACTTTTCGTAGATTTATGTTCTCTTGCTAATTTTCAGCTTGAATTTATCAATACAAATTCAAATAATTAACGGTGAAATGAACTTCCTTTCTCATTTTTACTTTGACAGGCATTGCGATGATCCAAATCTGGTTTTGGGTGCAGTCTTGCCTGATCTGGTAAAAAATGCAAGGAAGGACTGGAATTTACAACCAGAAAGGAAAGCCGAAGAGTTCAGCACAGGTTTCAAAAGTTCAATTTTGAAGGGATGGAGGCGCCACATCATCGTGGATCGTAATTTTCATAACTCATCATTCTTTGCTGAACATACAGCCGGAATCAAGAGAGCCATTATCCCGGCACTTAAATATTCGGTTGTTCGACCTTCCTTTTTAGCTCATATCTCTCTGGAACTAATGCTGGATAGTACTTTGCTCACTGAAAACCATATTAAAAGTGTGGATTTCTATTCTAATTTAAAGTTAGCAGACCGGGAAGCGATTGATAGATTTCTTAAGTTAAATAACATTCAGGATACAAGTCAATTTTTCGTTTTTTTTGAAAAATTTATTCAATCCAACTATCTTGAGAGTTATCGCGAAAGTCATAATATAATGTATGCCTTAAACAGAATTTGTATGCGTGTTTGGAAAGACCCGCTCACAGATTATGAAATACATGCACTTGGAGAGATATTGAACCATTATCACCAAAACCTTTTGGGTAATTATATGGAGATTTTTGAGGAAATAAACTTAAAATTAGTGGAATGTGGAGAGTGGAGAAATGAGAAATAGAAAATTTAGGTTAATGGGGAAATTTAACTCTCAATTCTCCACTATCAATTCTCAATTCAAACATTTATCTTTGCTTCATGTCACTTTTCCAAATCAAAGAACGCATAGAAAGCCTTGTAAAAGAGCTTAATGAGCATAACTACAAGTATTATGTACTGGCACAGCCAGTAATTTCTGATTTTGAATTCGACAAAAAGCTAGCTGAACTTTCAAGGCTCGAGAAGGAATATCCTGAATATCTGGATCCTAAGTCACCAACCGTAAAGGTTGGCGGTGACATAACCAAAGAATTTCAGACTGTAAAGCATAAGTGGCCAATGCTTTCGCTGGGTAATACTTACAATGAGCAGGATCTGAAAGATTTTGATGATCGGGTTCGAAAATCTATTGGAAGCAATTTCGAATACGTCTGTGAATTAAAGTTCGATGGACTTTCTATTAGCCTCAGCTATGAAAATGGCAAACTAGTCAGAGCCGTTACCCGAGGGGATGGAACCCAGGGTGATGATGTCACAAATAATGCCAGAACCATTCAAAGTATTCCCAAATCAATAAAAGGAAACGGTTTTCCTGAATCATTTGATATCCGCGGAGAGGTTTTTATGCACAGGGCAGCATTTGACAGGCTGAATAATGAACGGATTGAAAACAATGAAGTTCCTTATGCAAATCCGAGAAATTTTGCATCCGGAACATTGAAAATGCAGGATTCAAGCGAGGTAGCCAAACGTCCTTTGGATTGTTTTTTGTATTTCCTATATGCTGATAAACTAGTTTATAATACCCATTGGGAAAGTCTGGAAGCCGTTAAAAAATTAGGATTTCATGTCTGTGAACATAGCAAATTATGCAGCAATATTGACGATGTACTTGAATTTATCCATTTCTGGGATGAGAAAAGGTTTGATTTAAGTTATGAAATTGATGGAATTGTAATTAAAGTAAATAATTACACTCAGCAGCAGGAATTAGGCTTTACCGCAAAATCACCTCGCTGGGCGATTTCTTATAAATACAAAGCACAGGAAGTAGAAACTATACTAGAAAAAGTTAGCTATCAGGTGGGTCGAACTGGTGCGGTAACACCTGTTGCGAATCTTAAACCGGTTCTTCTTGCAGGTACGACAGTTAAACGGGCTACATTGCATAATGCCAATGAGATTATGCGTCTTGATCTTCATGAAGGAGATACTGTACTTATCGAAAAAGGTGGAGAAATAATCCCAAAAATAATTTCCGTCAATATCTCAAAACGCATTCAGAGTGCGTTGAAAATTATCTATCCTGAAAATTGCCCTGAATGTAAAAGTAATCTCATCCGAAAAGAGGGAGAAGCTGTCCATTACTGTCCGAATGATCTTAGCTGCCCACCACAAATAGTTGGCAAAATGCAACATTTCATTAGCCGTAAGGCCATGAACATAGAAGGTTTAGGACAAGAGACTATTGAAGCATTTTATAGAAGGGGTTTTATTGAACAAATTTCTGATTTGTACCTTTTACATGAAAAGGAAGATCAACTCAAAGTGATTGAACGCTTTGGGGAACGTTCAATAAAGAATATGCTTGAGGGAATTGAAAAATCCAAACAGATGCCTTTTGAGAAAGTACTCTTCGGACTAGGTATACGCTATGTTGGCGAAACAGTTGCTAAGAAAATCGCAGCTCATTTTAAAGATATTGACAGTATGATGAGTGCCAGTTATGATGAGCTAATAGCTGTAGATGAGATTGGAGAACGAATCGCCGAAAGTATTATAGAATATTTCAAAGAACCGCGTCATAAGGAACAGATCGAAGCACTTCGAATCCACGGACTACAGTTTGAATCTGTTCAAAATACAATTGAACTTGCAAGCAATAAGCTGGAAGGTAAATCATTCATCATTTCTGGCGTGTTTGAGAAATACAGTCGCGATGAATTGAAAGATCTTATTGAAGCAAATGGAGGTAAAATTTTAAGCAGTATCTCTGCCAAATTAAATTACCTTGTTGCAGGTGATAATATGGGACCATCAAAACTTGAAAAAGCCATAAAACTGCAAATTCCCATTATTTCTGATCAGGAATTAGTCGAAATGGTGCAATAATTTTGTGATAATAGCTAATTATTCGGAAAATCATCTTAATATTGAATCACCCCATTTAAAATTGGTTAATTTCCGTAGGGTAAATACAGCGTAATGAATAAATTTCATGGAACAGGAGTAGCCATCATTACTCCATTTAAGTCAGATCGGTCTGTTGATCATGCTGCTCTCAGAACTATCATCGACCATATGATTAATGGGGGTGTGGAGTACATTGTTTCACTGGGAACAACTGGTGAATCAGCTACACTTAACAGTGAAGAGAAACAGGCAGTTTGGGATACCACCATTTCACATGTGAACGGAAGGGTGCCATTAGTAGCTGGGATTGGTGGCAATAATACCTCAGAGGTTCTCAATGATTTGAAGAAATTTAACTCTTATGGATTTGACGCAGTTCTTTCTGTTTGCCCATACTATAATAAACCAACTCAGGAAGGAATTTATCAGCATTATAAGGCCATATCAGAAGAAAGCACTCTTCCCATTATCCTTTATAATGTACCCGGAAGAACAGGTGTAAATATGACTGCTGAGACAACCCTGAGACTCGCACATGATTGTAAAAATGTGATCGCCATGAAAGAGGCATCCGGCAATTTTGACCAGTTCAATGCTATCATAAAAGATAAACCCCAAGATTTTTTATTCATTTCAGGTGATGATGCAATCGCATTACCCCTGATTTCCATGGGCGCCGTTGGTGTTATTTCTGTTATTGGAAATGCATTACCTGGAATATTTTCTACAATGGTAAGGATGTGCCTGGATGGAAAGTTTATTGAAGCCCAACCGTTGCATCACAGCCTGACAGATTTCATCTCCCTTTGCTTTGCAGAAGGAAATCCTGGTGGTGTAAAATCAGCGATGAAGATGATGGGAATTTGCGAGGATTACATGAGACTGCCTCTTGTCAAAATAAGCGATCATACTGAGCTTAGAATCAAAGGCCAGCTAGAATTATTAAACATGCTAATGACCAACTAATAATTAAAAAAAGGCTCTGATAGAAGTACCAGAGCTTTTTTAAAATTGCAAAATTATTTTTTCTTGGCAGATTTTGCCGCTTCATTATTCTTCATAGTCTGAACTTCAAGACGAATAGCCTGAGCCAGGTTCTTTAGGTCTTGCATTCCTTTTCTTACACGAGTACCGGCAGCGCTGTTAGACTTAGTGTAGAATTTCTCAGCATCTGCTTCAAGCGACTCGAACAAATTTTTTACTTCAGCGAATTTTTTCATGTTTTAAATCTTTTAGTTTTAATATTATTGTTTTACCATGACCAATTTAAAATATTTTTTTCATATAAAGACCTGTTGAAATAAATAAAATCCTGCGTCTTCAGCGTTTTTTTCGACATTTTAAGCAGTTATAAACAAAGTTTCTTTAAAGAAAAATATGAATTCACTAGTATTCAATATTTTACACAATCAGATTAAATAAAAAGGCCCTTAGACAGTTTCTAAGGGCAATTTATTCGCATGTCTTGCAGTAATTTAGGATAACTTATACTCCAACCGGGCGTTTTTCTTTGTAATGACCCTTCTTTAATTTTTCAGCAAGCTCGCTGTAAGCATCCAGAGTACGGTTTACATCCTCAATAGTATGCAGAGCTGTTGGAATAAGACGCAGCATAATTAAACCTTTAGGAATGACAGGATACATTACAATGGAGCAGAAAATACCATAATTCTCTCTTAAATCCATTGTAATTGCAGTTGCTTCCTGTAACTCGCCCTCAAGAAAAACTGGCGTTACCATAGTATTGGTTATTCCAATATTAAATCCTCTTTCCTTTAAACCATTTTGTAGGGTAGTAGCAATGAACCATAATTTCTCCCTTAATTCGGGTTTGCTCTTTAGCAATTCAAGCCTCTTCCGTAAACCAATAACCATTGGCATTGGCAGGGATTTCGCGAATGTCTGAGAGCGCATATTGTATCGAAGAAAATTGGTAATCTCTTCCGTAGAAGCGATAAATGCTCCTATACCGGCCATTGATTTAGCAAAAGTGCCAAAATATATATCCACCCCTTCAATACATCCCTGAGCTTCATGAGTTCCGGCGCCTGTTGGCCCTAATGTACCAAAGCCATGCGCATCATCAATTAAAAGACGGAAATCAAACTTCGATTTAAGATCAACAACCTCTTTAAGTTTACCTTGTGCACCGGACATGCCGAAAACACCTTCTGTTATTACAAGTATAGCACCACCAGTGTTTGCAACCCATCTTGTTGCTCTTTCAAGCTGCTTTTCAAGACTCTCCATATCATTGTGAGTGTATACAAACCGTTTCCCCTGGTGAAGACGAACTCCGTCAATTATACAAGCATGTGATTCAGCATCATAAACGATCACATCATGTCTGTCAACTAATGCATCGATTGCCGACATGATACCCTGATAACCATAGTTCAATAAGAATGAATCCTGTTTCCCAACAAATTCTGCAAGTTCTCTTTCAAGTGCTTCATGGTGATTCGAGTTACCCGACATCATACGGGCACCCATTGGGTAAGCGAGTCCGTATTCTGCTGACGCATCTGCATCGGCCTTACGAACTTCAGGGTGATTGGCAAGTCCTAGGTAATTATTCAAACTCCATATCAGGTGCTCCTTTCCCCTAAACATCATATGCGGACCTATCTCACCTTCTAATTTTGGAAAGGAGAAATAACCATGAGCCATTTTCTGGTGTTGCCCCAGAGGACCCATATTTTTCGAAATTTTATCAAATAAATCCAATTGGTATAATTTAATTGTTAGCGACTAATTGCGGCAAAGTTAATACATAACAAGATGAATCACAATTTTTGATTTGAGATAGGTGATTTCAGATAATAGGCCAAGGTTCTGTTGCCTAATCTAAGTTCAAACTGTTCACTGATTTAACAGAAAAAGACAGGCATACACCTATCTTTCTCTATGTTCACTGTTATCAGGGGTCTGTTATCAGTAAATAGTATTAAATGTGAAATGAAGTCATAATCTCAGGTCTCTATACTCAATACTCTCAACTCAATACTTAATCGACGTTATCATGTAAAAATGAATTATTTGGCCTGATTTCTGTGATTCCCTCGTCAACACTGAGTGTAAATCGGGACACTTGAGACTCTGAAGAATGAGGTAGATCAGGAAGAGACATTTGCTTACGCTTGTATGCAGGTTCATTCTCAAGTTCCTGCAATCCATTGGCTGTACGGAGTTTCATGCTCAGATCCTTCAATCTTAAAATTCTTTCCTTCGACTTGCGAAGTTGCTCTTCTATTGATTCATCAGATTTGTTTTCGTCAGGATTGAATCCAAATTCAGGAATATTTTCTTCTTCTAAATCAGAAACTTGTTCGATTTCTGAAACAATCTCTTCTTTTTTAATTTCAAACTCAAATGAAGGTACAATCAATTCTATTTCCTTTTCAACAGGAACTTCCTCATATAAAGTATGACGAATAAGATTAGAATCTTCCAATTTTTCCTCTTCTACTTTTGGAGCACTTTGAAAATAACCTGCAAAAAGATCTACCTGACTTTCTTCTTTTGATTTAAGCACAGGAACATTTAACTCTTCATTTTTAAATTCAATAAAAGTATTTTCCTGAACGGCCTTCACTAAAGGTGCCTTTTCAGGAGTCAGAAGGGATACCTTGCGTACCTGGCTCTTTTCAACCTCGCGTTCTTCCGATGTTTGAAATCCTGTAGCGATAATTGTCACGGAAATCTTTTCACCCAGACCATCATCAGCACAGTTACCCCATATCAGGTCAGCCGCAAGTCCGGCTTCCTGCTGAATGAAATCAGTTATGATATTCACTTCATCCATGGTTACTTCCTTATCTCCTGAGCTAATGTTCAAAAGAATAAAACGAGCACCTTCAATTTCATTATCTTTAAGTAAAGGTGAAGCCAAAGCACCTTCCACTGCTCTTAAAGCCCGGTTCTCCCCTTCAGCAGCATAACTCCCCATGATTGCCACACCACTTTCTTTCATCACGGTACGTACATCTTTAAAATCAACGTTTATATATCCAGGAATAGTAATAATCTCAGCCATACCCTTTGCAGCAGTTGTTAAAATATTATCGGCCTGTGCAAATGCAGAACCCAGCGTAAGATTGCCAAAGATCTCACGTAAACGATCATTTGAGATCACCAGATAAGAATCTACATATTTTTTTAATTCTTCTAAACCTTCCTCAGCCTGAGTTTTCCTGCGTTTCCCTTCAAATGAGAATGGCATAGTAATAATACCTACGGTTAGGATGTCCATTTCCTTAGCTGCTTTAGCAATTATCGGACTTGCGCCTGTACCAGTACCACCACCCATACCGGCAGTTATGAAAAGCATTTTAGTGTTGTTACCAAGCATTCGCTTGATATCATCAATATTCTCAATGGCAGAGTTCTTGCCAACTTCGGGAACAGATCCAGCTCCCATACCTTCAGTTAAACTTGCTCCTAACTGTACTTTATTGGGTATTGGGCTAACCTCCAAAGCCTGTGCATCCGTATTACAAATTATGAAATCAACACCTGTGATTCCCTGACGGTACATATGGTTTACTGCGTTACCACCGCCACCACCAACACCAATAACTTTGATGATTGATGACTTTTCTTTTAACATTTCAAACTGCATATTCTTAGATTATCAGTTGGGTAAATCTTGTTCATTTTTAAACAGCTTACACTGTAAAATTAGCCTTTTTTATAGGCTGCGTTCCCCGAATCATGCGATTGTGGGAAACTCCGGCATTGTGGAAAATTAATTCGTATAATCTTCATCCTTAATATCATCCTTAATAAATTTGGTACTTGATTGTAAAATCCATTCAAACATTCCCTGTCCTTTTTTAGGTTTCTGAACCGATTTGATTTTTTCAACAGGAGCGCCATCCGACACTATTGATTCTTCTACCAACTCAGCCTTTTGTATACCTTTGATAAGCAAACCAATACCGGTTGCATACATTGGACTTTTAAATTCATCATACACACTTTTTGGAAGTATCTCATTTTTTGCCAGGTGTTCATTAGGATAACCAATACGGCTATCAAGTCCGGTTACAAACTCAACCAGTTGAGGCAAATGCTTCAATTGAGCACCCCCACCGGTTATCACGATTCCGGCAATAAGCTTTTTCTCATATCCTGAAGATTTTATTTCATAATAGACATGTTCTATAATCTCCTCCATTCTCGCCTGAATGACATAAGCAAGATTTTTTACGGATATTTCTTTAGGTTCCCTGCCACGCAGGCCTGGAACACAGATAATTTCATTCTCTTTGTTTTCTTCTGCCAGAGCTGAACCAAAGCGGGTTTTTAATAACTCAGCCTGATTACGCATCACTGAACAACCCTCTCTTATATCTTCTGTAACGCTGTTACCCCCAAATGGAATAACTGCTGTATGACGAATAATTCCTTCATGAAATATGGCAAGATCAGTTGTACCACCACCTATATCAACCAATACTACTCCGGCTTCTTTTTCCTCCTCACTAAGTACCGACTCTGAAGATGCTAATGGTTCAAGAATGAGTTCTTGCGTTTCTAATCCGGCATTTCCAACACATTTCAAGATATTTTTCACCGCACTTACATGGCCCGAAATGATGTGAAAATTAGCCTCAAGACGAACACCTGCCATCCCGATAGGATCTTTTATTCCAGGTTCATTGTCAACAGTGAACTCTTGCGGTAAAACATGAATAATTTCCTCCCCGGGAGGCATCACAAGCTTGTACATGTCTTCAATCAACTTGTCGATATCCTTGCGCTGAATTTCCGTGTTCAATTCCTTACGAGTGAGTATACCTCTGTGCTGAAGACTTTTTATATGTTGTCCTGCTATCCCAACATTAACAATCTTTACATCAACATTTGATTGGGCACTGGCTCCTTCAACCGCAAGCATTATGGCTTGAACAGTTTTCTGAATATTGGAAACTACTCCACGGGTAACACCCGCAGATTCGGCTTTACCCATACCCAAAACTTCGATTTTACCATGTTCGCTCCTGCGACCAACAGTAACGCAAATCTTAGTTGTACCGATGTCCAATCCGACAACTATTGGTGAATTTTTGGCTGAAGCTGAGTTAATTTGATCCATATTCTTGTATTAAAATTATTAGTTCTGAGTTTCTGTTCATGTACCAACAGCCATTTACTTACTGATATCAATAAAAATTTTACTGGTATCAATAATGTTCTTTTCGCAAACTATCTGGTTGGCATATTTAAGATTGATAGTTTTGTAAGTATCCCAGCCAACCTTTGGAATTGCCTTTTTGTAAAACACAAGCAGGTTTCTGAACTTGGTTTGAAGAGAATCGGTACTCCCAAGAATAATCTTATGGCTACCAACCCTTGGAACCATTTCCACATCCCCTTTTAAATCCACAAACAATTGTTCAATCTGATTATCCCATAAAGTATCCCCTTTGATGTATAAGGCTGTGCGGTAAATATCCTTTGCCATCTTTGTCTTAAGTGTATCTACCCGGCCATTAAAGTCCTCCTCTATAAATCCACTTGCTACAAGCACCTTTGCAGTATAATTATCCGATAGTGGGATTTTGTATCCATTAGCATCGATATAAAAATGAAGGTTGGCCATATTCACCACCCGAATCACCGGCTCCCTTTGTCTGATCTGAACATGGATTACTCCGGTCATATCTGCATAAACTTTTGCAAATTCAATGAAAGGATTTGCCTTTAAGGCATTTTCAAGTTTATGAATATTAATTTCATTCAAATCCCTTCCAACCATAGCCCCTGCATTTGCCATCAGAATTCTGTCAACCTCATTTCTTTCAATGAAATTGAACTGCCCCGGAAGCAGTACTTTTACATCCTTACATTTTAAAGTACTTTTCTTAATTTCTATAAAACTCATTAGCGCGATCAGTCCGCTCAGGCTGATAAGCCAGAGAAAACCATATAATACTGCCCGCCAACTCATTTTTTTAAGCATTTCTTAAAATTTCTTTTAGTGGTACAATCAAGGTATCAATATCACCTGCTCCTACTGTTAAAAGTAATTCAGGTTTTTTGGCTCTTATATAGTCCAATGTCTGTTCTTTTGATAGAATCTGTTTTGCATTAATGCTTACTTTATCTAAAATCATAGTAGAACTAACCCCTTCTATAGGTAATTCTCTTGCCGGATAAATATCCAGCATAATTAGTTGGTCAGTCATACTTAAAACTTCAGAAAATCCCTCAGCAAAATCCCTTGTCCGTGTGAACAGATGAGGCTGAAAGATTGTAGTCAATTTTTTGTCAGGATAAAGTGTTTTTACTGCAAGTATACAAGCCCTTAACTCTTCGGGGTGATGCGCATAATCATCAATATAAATATGCTTAGGTTCTTTAAGAATAAACTCAAACCGTCTTTTCACTCCGCGAAAACTAGCCAGGGCATTTTTAATTTTATCAGGCTCAATACCCAAATGTAAGGCGACCTCAATTGCAGCAATGGCATTTTCAATATTATGCAAACCGGGTAGACCGAACTGGATATTTTCAATAACCATATCTGCGCTCTTAAAATCAAAATAAAAGCTACCGTCTTTTATTTTAACATTGACAGCCTGAATATCAGCCAGCACGTTTGCTGAATAAGTTTTTCCTCCATGAAGGTCAAGTCCCTTTTTATAAATTAGTCGACCACCCTCTTTAATCTGAGAAACAAACTGCCTGAATGACTCTACCAAATGTGAATGGTCTCCGTAAATATCCAGGTGATCTGCATCCATTGAAGTAACAATTGCAATATCAGGATAAAGCGTAAGGAAAGAACGATCAAACTCATCTGCCTCTACCACCATAGTATTGTTCTCACCAAATAGTACGTTTGAATCATAATTAGTAGCAATTCCACCAAGAAATGCGGAACAATCATATCCACTATCTTTTAGTACATGAGCTATGATACTGGAAGTAGTAGTTTTTCCATGAGTACCTGCAACAGCAATGGTATACATCCCTTTGCTGATAATACCCAATACCTCAGAACGCTTTTTAAGCGAAAAGCCTCCAGACTTAAAAAAATTCAATATTTTGGAGTCTTTTGGAATTGCGGGGGTGTAAATAACAAGGGTTTCAGGATCATTTTCAAGAAAACTAATCTTTAAGTTATCCTCCTCATCCTGATATACAACAGAAATACCCTCATTTCTCATCGCAGAAGTAAGTGGTGTTATTGTTTTATCATAACCGCAAACCACGCATCCGCGCTTTTTGAAATAACGAGCAAGCCCACTCATACCGATGCCTCCGATACCAATCAAATAAACCCTTTTAATATTTTCCAGTTCCATACCGATGTATAAAAATATTCTGCTAATTAATTTGCAATTCTTAATACTTCTCTTGCTATTACTTCATCAGCATCAGGTAAAGCCATTTTACCAATATTTTCTGATAATGTTTTACACCTTTCCTTATTGTCAATAAGCAATAAAGCCATATCAGTCAGTTCAATCCCGGCTGTTTCGTCACTAACCATAATTGCTGCCTCATTCTCTACCAAAGCATTTGCATTCTTTGTCTGATGATCTTCGGCCACATTTGGTGAAGGAACCAGAATAACCGGCTTCCTCACTGCACATAACTCGGCTATTGTGCCTGCTCCTGCTCTGGATATCACAATATCAGCAGCTGCATAAGCCAAATCCATTCTGTGAAGAAATTCAAGCACCTTAATATTGGGATGCTCTTTTCCCTTCATTTGCCCTATTACAGACTGATAATAATATTTACCGGTCTGCCAGATCAACTGAACATCGGCTGCGAGAATCCTATCCATTCCGGAATACATACTTTTATTCAAAGTCCTCGAACCCAAACTACCTCCGGTCACAAGGATGGTCTTTTTTTGTGGCGACAAGCTCAATAATTCTGCTGCAGCAAAACGCTTATTTTCAATATCAACTGCTTCCTTCCTGATTGGATTACCTGTAACCCTGATTTTCTCTGCAGGAAAGAATTTTTCCATCCCTTTAAATGCAACACAAACGAGCGCTGCATTCTTTCCCAATATTTTATTGGTTATTCCTGCAAATGAGTTCTGCTCCTGAATCAAATAAGGTATTTTCATTTGTGAAGCTGCATATAACAAAGGTCCGGATGCATAACCACCCACTCCAACAGCAACATCAGGCTTAAAATTTTTAATTATTGATCTTGCCTTCATCACACTTTTCAACAACTTATAAGGCAGCAAAACATTTTTAAGGATTGAGCTTCGCTGAAATCCCTGAATATCTAACCCGATAATTTTGTATCCGGCAGCAGGGACTTTCTCCATCTCCATACGTCCTAAAGCGCCAACAAAAAGAATTTCTGTACCGGGATCAATTTTCCTGAGCGCATTGGCTATTGCTACAGCCGGAAATATATGTCCGCCTGTTCCGCCACCACTAATGATCACTCTTTTTCCCATTTTATATGTACTTTTTATCAGTTTTGAAATTCAAATTGATGAATCAATTATCCCATTGCCGGTATTTCACCAATAATTACTTTTTCCTTGCTTATACCTTTCTTTTCCTCAATATCCCTACTCACACTGAGTATAATTCCGAAAGCCATACTCGTAAACAGAATAGATGTTCCTCCCATGCTAACCAGCGGCAGAGGAACCCCTGTCACCGGACCGAGGCCAACAGCGACAGCCATGTTTGCAAATGCCTGAATGGTCAGGCTAAAACTTAATCCCGCCGCCAACAGGGCGCCAAATGCTTTGGGGCTATCGGTTACAATCAACACACATCGGTAAAGAAAAAGCAAATACAAAAACACCAGGCCTACCCCTCCTACCATTCCGTATTCTTCAATGATCAGGGCGAACACAAAATCTGAATAAGGGTGTGGCAGAAAATTACGCTGAGTGCTATTACCGGGTCCTTTTCCGAAAATTCCTCCTGTTGCAATTGCAATTTTAGCTTGATTGGCTTGAAAAGCTTTATCAGGATCTGCCTTTTCGGGATTAATAAAGGTATCTATCCTCGAAAAAGAAGTTTTCCTCCTTGGACCCAGCATCAATACTGCACCCAGAAGTACCACACCTGCGAGGCATACAATGGAAATTTGCTTGATGCTGATTCTACCCATGATTAACAGCAAAATACTAACGCCAAATAACATCAGAGCAGTTGACAGATTTGCAAGTGCAATCAATACAAACACCGAGCAAACTGAAGCCATAATTGGTAAAAATGCCTTTTTAACATCCTTGATATTTTCCTGCTTTTTACTGAGAGTTCTTGCCAAAAAGGTAATTAATGCCAGTTTCGCTAAATCGGATGTCTGAAAAGTCTGGTTTATAATTGGAATTGTTACCCAGCGACTGGCCTCATTTACATTCGCACCAAAAATCAATGTATAGGCAAGCAATGGAATAGTAACCACCATCAGCACTTTAGAAATACCGGCATAATACCGGTAATCAAGCAAATGTGAAAAGTACATCAATGCAATTCCTCCAACAATCATCACCAAGTGTTTGATTAGAAACTGTTCTGATCCAACACCTTTTTTATATGCAAGGGTGCCGGTTGCACTGTAAACAGCAAGAAGCGACCATACCGAAAGTAAAACCACGATCAGCCAGATCCAGCGGTCACCTTTTGTTTTGCTTATCAGTCTTTCCATCGTTTAGTTATCAGTTGTCTTTTATCTGTTGCCAGTAGTTTATTAGTTCATTTTAAATGAGGTTTCAATGCCATATCTGCAATTACCCATTCTCAATTCTGAATTGTCATCCCGATAGCCATAGGGACTCAACGCTCAAAGTTCTTTTACCGCCTTCTTAAACTGGTTTCCCCTATCTTCGTAGTTCTTAAACAAATCAAAACTTGCACATGCCGGGGAGAGCAGTACAGTATCTCCTTTTTTTGCCAAGTGATATGCAATTTGAACAGCTTCATTAGCAGAAAACGTGTTTACAATTACCTCAACATCATCCTCAAAAGCCTCATGGATACTTTTATTATCCTTACCCAGACAAACTATTGATTTCACTTTTGATTTAACCAGATCCTTAAGCATGCGATAATCATTGCCCTTATCCACACCACCAAGGATAAGAACAACATCTCCGGGCATACTTTCCAGCGCATACCATGTTGAATTCACATTTGTTGCTTTCGAATCATTGATGAAATCGATGCCCGAAATTTTGGCAACATGCTCAAGGCGATGTTCAATATTGGTAAAACTTCCCATGCTTTCACGGATGGTCTCGTTTCTTAACTCAAGCACCTTTGCAACTATGCCCGAAGCCATAGAGTTATACAAATTATGCTTGCCTTGTAGGGCTAAATCCTTAAGTGACATAGTAAGAAATTCTTGGTTTGTGTGGTGTAGGTTAATTATAATCTGCTCTTCCTGGAGAAAAGCACCTTGCTCAAGTGTTTTCTCGATTGAGAAAGGATAGGTTTTAGAGTTAATTATACGTTTGGAAAGACCCTTTTTAACTTCTTCATCATCAGCACAATAGATAAAAACATCATCGACCTGCTGATTTTGTATGATCCTGAATTTGGAATCTGAATAGTTTTCCATTTTATAGTCATATCTGTCCAGATGATCAGGAGTAATATTTAATAGAACAGCAATATCAGCTTTGAAGCTGTACATATTATCGAGCATAAAACTGCTGATCTCCAGAACGTAATATTCAAAATCCTCAAAAGCAACCTGTTTGGCAAAACTCTTACCGATATTTCCCGCGAGACCTACATTCAGACCTGCACTTCTCAAAATATGATAAGTAAGCATAGTTGTAGTTGTTTTGCCGTTTGACCCCGTTATACTGATCAACTTTGCTTTGGTGTATCTTGAAGCAAATTCAATTTCAGAGATAATCGGAATATTTCTTTCAATTAGTTTTTTGATAATTGGTGCCTTGTCAGGAATTCCAGGGCTCTTAATTACTTCATTAGCAGTAAGAATACGATCTTCAGTATGCTGATTCTCCTCGAATGGAATTAGTGCTTGCTCCAATTCTTTTTTATACTGATAAGCAATAGGTCCAAAATCAGAAACAAATACTGCATAGCCCATTTTCTGAGCAAGTAATGCTGCACCTGTGCCACTTTCTCCGGCACCTAAAACAACGATATATTTTCCTGCTTCCATCAACGCAGTTTTAATGTGACAACAGTTACAATGGCCAGTATAATTCCAACAATCCAGAATCGAGTAACAATTTTGGCTTCATGAAATCCCTTTTTCTGGTAGTGATGATGTAAAGGCGACATCAGAAAAATGCGTCTTCCTTCCCCAAACTTACGCTTGGTATACTTGAAATAAGATACTTGCATAATCACTGAAAGATTTTCGATAAGGAATACACCACACAAGGTTGGAATCAGCAGTTCCTTTCGAATCATGATTGCGAAAGCTGCAATGATGCCTCCAATAGCCAGACTACCGGTATCTCCCATAAATACCTGCGCCGGAAATGAATTATACCATAAAAAGCCTACGCATGCCCCAACAAAGGCTCCGGCAAAAATCACCAGTTCTCCTGAATTAGGGATGTACAGGATATTCAGGTAATCAGCGAAAATGGTATTCCCGGAAACATAGGCAAGAACTGCCAGTGTAATCCCAATAATAGCAGAAGTACCAGTAGCCAATCCGTCAATTCCATCAGTAAGATTGGCTCCGTTTGAAACGGCTGTTACAATCACAATTACAAACAATAAAAAGACAACCAATGAATATTTTTCATATCCATCGCCAAAAACGGTTAGAACTTTGGCATAATCAAATTCATTGTCCTTATAGAAAGGAACATTAGTTATGGTTGATTTTAGATCCTGAGTATAATAAAACTGTTCACCGCGTTTATGTATATCCAATGGCGCACTAACCTTTGCCGGCAAGGTAACTTGCTCACGGACCACAATATCCGGGTGAAAATACATGGTCCAACCAATGATGAGTGCAAGTCCCACCTGACCCATAATCTTAAAACGCCCTGCAAGTCCTTCTTTATCCTTTTTAAATACCTTGATGTAATCATCTACAAAACCTATCAAACCCATCCAAACTGTGGTTACCAGCATGAGAATGATGTATATATTATCAATTTTTGCAAAAAGTATTGTTGGCAGAAGAATTCCAAGAAGGATAATTAATCCCCCCATTGTGGGAGTGCCTTGCTTTTGCATTTGACCGTCAAGTCCAAGATTCCTCACAGATTCTCCAACTTGCTTTGCTCTAAGCATACGTATCAGACGGCTTCCATACACTGTAGTCAGTAACAGTGATAGTATGACAGCCATAGCAGTACGGAATGAGATAAACTGGAACAATCCCGCTCCCGGAATATCATATTGATTATCCAGCCATGTAAACAGATAGTATAACATTAGCTCATCAAATTTAAAAACTCGGTTAAAATCTCTTTATCATCAAAAGGGAGTTTCACCCCTCCAATATCCTGATACTTCTCATGACCCTTTCCTGCAACCAGGATGATATCCCCAGGATTTGCCAAATGGCAGGCTGTTCGTATTGCTTCTTTTCTATCAGTAATAGAAAGGGTCTTTTTCTTATTACTTGGCATCACACCTTCCTCCATATCCCTTATAATTTGTTCAGGAACTTCAGAACGTGGGTTATCTGAGGTTAGAACCACCTTGCTACTCCAGTCGCATGCCACTTTTGCCATTACCGGACGCTTGGTTTTATCTCGGTCGCCACCACATCCTATCACAGTAATAACTTGTTCTGTACCTTTACGGATATCCTGAATGGTACTCAGCACATTCTGTACCGCATCCGGTGTGTGGGCATAATCCACAATTCCAATTATACCAGATGGTGAAATAATATAATCAAAACGGCCTTCGGCGCCGCTCAAGCGGCTGAGGGAAGTCAGAACTCTTGTACTATCCTGTTCTAACAACAAAGCAGTTGCATAGACAGCCAGCAGATTATAAGCATTGAAGCTTCCTACCATTTTAAACCAAACGTCCTGCCCATCAATATTCAACAATAGACCACTGAAGTGATTTTCAATAATTCTTGCTTTAAAATCAGCAATGTTCTTAAGCCCGTAAGTCTTCCTGTGTGCACCAGTATTCTGAAGCATCACGATCCCGTTTTTATCATCAATATTGGTGAGTGCAAATGCCTGGCTGTTCAATCTGTCAAAAAAACTCTTCTTTGCTTTCAGATAGGCATCAAATGTCTTATGAAAATCGAGGTGATCATGAGTAAGGTTGGTAAATATTCCACCCGAAAAACTTAATCCAGCCGTCCTGTACTGAGCCATTGCATGCGAGCTAACTTCCATAAAGCAATAATCACAGCTGCTTTCAACCATATCATTTAACAGACTATTTAAGACTACCGGATCGGGAGTAGTGTGAGTAGCCGGAACAATTAACTGATTGATTTGATTCTGAACGGTTGAAAGTAATCCGGTTTTATATCCCAGATCCTGAAATAACTGGAAAAGTAATGTAGCAATTGTTGTTTTACCATTAGTGCCGGTAACTCCAACCAGCTTAAGCTTGGAAGAAGGATTATCATAAAAATTAGATGCAATTATTCCTAATGCTTTTGCTGAATTGTCAACTAAAAAGTAGCTGACTTTTTCTCTGAGCACAGTTGGAAATTCTTCACACAAAACAGCACTGGCACCTTTTTCAATTGCAAGATCTATGAATGCATGTCCATCAGATTCAGTACCTCGCACCGCAACAAATAAAACTGATGGAGCTGATTTGCGGGAGTCGAAACATATTCCTGAAACTTTCCCATTGGTTAAACCAGAGACCTGCCTAAGTGATACGCCATATAATATGTCTTTGATCTTCTTCATCATTCAAGCTCTAAAACTAATGGAAGACCCTTTTGAACTGATGAACCTGCAAGCAATGATTGCCTGACTACTTTCCCACTACCACGAACTAACACTTTCAATCCAGAATTACCTGCAACATACAGTGCATCTTTTAGACCCATTCCATTCACATCAGGGACTAAACCTTCAGTTATCTTTACTTCTTGAGAAACTACTCCTTTGTTGGTATCCAGACTGATATAATCTGAATTTGAGGCAAATAATGTTTTAATACCGAAAGCTTTGTAAACAGCCTGAGTTGCTTTACGCTCACCAGCCTTTGATACAGGCAATTTAAGACTTCCGGTAAATTTCTGCTCCTTTAAGGGATCAAACATGTTAATATCACTTGCATAAACCCTGTCGGCAATTTCTCTGAAAACTGGACCAGCGACATATGCCGCATAATAAGTGCCCTTCTTTGGGTTGTTGACTACAACAATCAGGGAATATTTTGGGTTATCGGCCGGGAAATAACCGCAAAATGAAGCCTGATACTTCTTATCCACTTCATACCCTTTATTGGCATCTGCAACCTGAGCAGTTCCGGTTTTTCCTGCAATTTTATAAAGTGGAGATGCAAGCTCTTTCCCTGTTCCGTTCTCAACTACTGCTTCAAGAAGCTCCTGGGCTTTTTTGATGGTCTCTTCCGAAACGATCTTCTCATTGATTACTCTGGCCTTAAATTGCTCCACTGTGTTTCCGAGCCTTCTGATCTCACGGACAAAAATCGGAGCAATATATCTTCCATTATTAGCTACCGCATTATAAAATGCCAGCATCTGCAATGGAGTAATTTGCATCTCATAACCATAAGCCATTTGCGGCAGGGTTTGATTCTTATTCCAGCTTCCATTTTTTGGATTCTTTATAATCGGCTGACCCTCCCCGGGAATCTGAAGTGCCAATTTCTTATTCAAACCCCATTTATATAAGTGTGCAGGAAATTTTTCCTGATCATTTCGATAAGCTGAATTAATCAGTTTTGCAATAGCAACATTTGATGATTCTTCAAAAGCACGCTTCACAGAAACAGTTCCGATACTTCCATGAGAATCGCGAATTGTATGTCCCGGAATACGATAAGTCCCATCTCCAGTAGAAACCAGGGTGCTTGTATCGACCTTTTTATCCTCAATAAGAGCCATATAGGAAGCCAGTTTAAATGTAGATCCCGGTTCCTGACTCGCAGCAATGGCATAGTTGAATCGCTCTTTGTATTCGCCTTCACTTACCTTACTGAAATTGGCAACGGCTCTGATTTCACCTGTTGCTACTTCCATTAGAATAACACAACCATAATCAGCATCACTGGTAATTAATTGCTTTTTCAATGCTCTTTGAGCTACATCCTGCATATTGATATCAATCGTTGAAATGATATCGGCTCCTTCTTTAGGTGCTATTTCAATATCCTGATTAACAGGCATCCAAACACCACCTGCAATTCGTTGCATCATGCGCTTACCGCTCTCTCCATCTATATAGTTACTATATGCGCCCTCAAGACCTACAGGCTGTACATTTTTGTTCTTGTAACCAATAGTTCGGGCTGCCAGAGTCTGAAACGGCAGAATTCGTTTGTTCTGATGAACAGAAATTAATCCGCCTTTGTATCTACCCATGTTAAAAATCGGGAACTTTCGAATCTGCTTTAATTCAGGATGCGTTACATTACGTTTCAGTAGTAGGTAACGTTGCTTATCTGCCCGAGCTTCTCGAAGCATCCGGGAATATTGCTTTGCAGATTTATCTCCAAAAAAGGAAGAAAGCTTATCAGCTAAAGAGTCTACATTTGCATAAAATACCTCATCTTTTTCGATACCTGCTGCAAGCATATCCATACGAATTTCATATTGGGGAACTGAGGTGGCTAACAAACTTCCATCAACAGAATAAATATTGCCTCTGGCTGCTTCTACATTTACAAAGCGGGTAGACAAACTGTGCGCAATCGATCTCCATTTCTTTCCTTCCACAATCTGAACATCTACCAATTTATAAAGTACCGCAAAAGCAAGCACCACAATCATCCCAAAGGCAATGTAAACACGAAGCAATATGTCGGTTCTGATGTTCATGCTGGTTGTTGGATAGTTATTGGTTGGTTAGTTGGTTAGCAAATTCTACTTATCTGTCAATTATCCTCTTCAATTCTCAATCAATTAAATTCTCCCTCTCGTATTACTATCTTTTTCGGTGGTTCATTCGGTTCGGTCAAACCCAGTGTATCCACCTCTTTTGCTACTTCAGTCTGGGTACTTTTTAGCATCAAATCAGCCTTTAATGTTTTAAAATCCCAGCTTAATTCTTTCACTTCCTTACTAAGCTTGTCAATATCCCGGATATTATTCTCCGCAAAATGCCGGTTACCGATATAGATCATCGCTAAAAAAGCGATGAAAACAACAAATGGAAGTAAATGAGTGGCTGACTCCTTTGAGATTACTCCCTCAGTAAACATCAGGGTAAAGAAATTTTTTGGAAGCTCCGCCTTCTCTGATTGCTCAGCAAGAGGTTTAGTAATCTTATCTAATCCTTCGTCCGTTTTGTCTTGTTTAAATTGATTACCCATTTTTCAAGCTATTTTCAGCTTAATTTTTTTCAGCAATTCTCAGCTTGGCACTTCTAGCCCTGTTATTAAGTTTAATTTCATCCCCAGAAGCTACGATGGCTTTGCGGGTGATACTTTCCAAAGGTTTGATTGGGTTTCCAAAAAAATCCTTCTCCAATTCACCTTGAAACTTACCTTTGGCGATATAATTTTTGACCAGCCTGTCCTCCAGTGAATGGTAAGACATCACTACAAGTCGGCCCTGAGTTTTAAGCACATCTACTGTCTGTTCTAAAAACTCTTTCAAGGCTTCGAGTTCCTGGTTAACTTCTATTCGAAGAGCCTGAAAAACCTGAGCCAGATATTTATTTTCTTTCCCTTTCGGAATTAGCTTAGAGATAGCTTTTTTTAGCTCATCAACTGTATCAATTGACTTATTAAGCCGCTGGGTTACCAGGGTCTGAGCCAGTGTTTTAGCATTTTTGATTTCTCCATAGATTCCAAAAATCCGATGCAACTGCTCTTCGCTATAAGTATTAACTACCTGTTTAGCTGTAAGTAAACCACTCTGATCCATTCGCATATCCAAATCGGCATCAAACCGAATGGAGAACCCCCGTTCTGGCTGATCAAATTGATGAGAAGAGACACCCAGATCAGCCAGAATACCATCAGCAGGAATGGCGCCCTGCAAACGGCAATTATTTTTGAGGTAGCGGAAGTTCTGATCAATAAAGGTTAATCGATCATCTTTTGGTAAATTATTTTGAGCATCAGAATCCTGGTCAAATGCGAGCAAACGACCCTTCGGACCCAGGTACTTTAATATTTCGCGGGAATGGCCACCACCCCCAAATGTTACATCTACATAAATTCCATCAGGCTTAATGTTCAATCCATCAATACATTCCTGAAGCATAACCGGGTTGTGATAATCAGTCATGCGCCCTCCTTCCCATACTGCCCATTACTTCCTCTGCAAGATTGGCGAAGTTTTCAGGCTCATTATCCATTTGAGAATCATAAGCATCTTTTGCCCAAACCTCAATTTTATTCAATACACATGAAAGAACAACCTCGCCACTTATTTCGGCATATTCCATTAAAGCTTTAGGAAAAAGAATACGGTTTGCAGAGTCTAATGAAAGCTCGGTGGCACCACGTGTGAAATAGCGTATAAAATCCCTGCTCTTCTTTTCATAAGCATTCAACTTACTCAGTTCTTCGGTAATACTATCCCACTCCTTTTTAGTATATATTACCAGATGCTTCTCAAAGCCCCGATTGATCACAAGCCCTTCACGCTCAGCTTCAGGAAGCTGTTTCTTCAGACTGGATGGTATCATCATCCTGCCTTTAGCATCAAGTTTACAATCAAATTCTCCTAAGAAGTGAGACATTATCGGTATTTAATCTATAATTCAACTGTAAAAGTAAATAACTTACCACTTTTTACCACTATCTCCCACAAAAAAGTTTTCCACAGTTTTTGAAGGTGAAATCTCCCACTAGCAGAACAATCGGCAGATTGGTATTTTTAAAGTCTAAACTTCAAAACTCCCCTTAAAAGGATCATGTGATGGTAATGAGATTGAGTCAAACAAAGGAATTAAATCGAAAATCTTATAATTAATTTATACGATTTGATACTGTTAATCCTATTAGTAAAAACAAAACACTTCTAGAATAAAAAACAAAGAATCTTAAAATCAAGGACTAAAAGATTTTAATTGATTTGGGGATAATTTATACTTTTAACCCTCAGAGTGCTTGCAGCACTTAATGCAATTTTAAATATGTAAGCCTTGTGACTATGGATAATACTAAATACTTATCAGCGGCAGAAGCTAAAGAACTGATTTCGACACTTAAGGCCAGGTTTGAAAAAAATATGAGCAGACATGTTGAAATTAAGTGGACTGATGTAGAGTCAAAGTTGATTTCCGAAAGCAAGCCCAGTAATTTATGGTCGCTCTATGAAATGGAAAAAACAGGAGGCGAACCGGATGTAATTTCCCAAGATCAAAAACCTGACGAATACATATTTTATGATTGTTCTGCTGAAAGTCCGAAAGACCGCCGAAGCACCTGTTACGATGAAGAGGCTCTCGAATCAAGGAAAGAACATAAACCTAAAAACAGTGCGATTGGAATGGCTCAAACAATGGGCATTAATATCTTATCAGAAGAGGAGTACAGATACTTACAAAAATTTGGAAATTTTGATGCCAAAACTTCCAGCTGGATCAAAACACCAGAAAAAATCAGGGATCTTGGAGGTGCAATCTTTGCTGATTTCCGATATGGGAACGTATTTGTTTACCATAATGGAGCTGAATCATATTATGGATCAAGGGGATTCCGCGGCTCCCTCAAGATTTGATTCAATAGTTAAGTGAGCACTTAAAACGATATAATCTGAACTGGAAAATGAAAATAAAACCAGAAGAATTACAAGAAAACGGATACATTTTGCTGGATCATTTAAATCATAAAGAATTGGTACCCTTTATTCAAACCTATATCAGGAAATGGACTAAATTCTCAGTGATATATTATTGTTTCAATCTTCTGATTGCTGGATTTACGGGCTATTTACTGGTTTCAGATTTTAATTCAGAAAATTATAGCTTCTTCATAAAATTCAGCAATCTTAGTTTAGGTTTGGCTCTGGCATTGCTCTTAGTGCCATTGCATGAATATATTCATGTATTAGCCTACAAAATGAATGGTGCAACTAACACGTCTTATGACGCGGATTTTAAAAAATTCTATTTTATGGCACTTGCTGATAAGTATGTAGCCAACAAAAGAGAGTTTCAGATTGTAGCACTTGCCCCGTTCCTGGTAATTAGCACCATACTCATCACCTGTATTTTCCTATTAAACGAGAACTGGAAATTAAGCGTTATGGCAACATTATTAGCCCATACTGCAATGTGTTCGGGCGATTTTGGGCTTCTGAGCTATTTTGATTATCACCGAGATAAGGATATTGTAACCTATGATGAAGTTGAGAGCAATATTTCTTATTTCTATGGCCGGCAGAAACAGTAAGAATCAAGCAGAATTTCTTTCTGCATTGATAATTCCAAATGAACACCGCATTACTAGTTTCTCGAATATTTTAACGTCCGGTGAGTCTGAAGCTTTATCGCCCTTTTCTCTGATCATGGTTAGTGCATATTGCTGAATCGTAATTAATGGCAATTCAATACGCTGCCTCATCCTGATTGAAAGCTGATCAGTTTCCCTGTCGGCCATTAATTCAGATTTGCCGGTCAATAAAAAGATATACTTTTTTGTCCGCTCAAATTCATCATGAAATTCATTCCATAAAAGTCCATATTTGGGATGATTTGATAAAAAAGCAGTCAGTGGAAAAAAGCATTTACTCATTGCCATTTCACAATTACTCATCAATGTTCTGAAATAAAGGGAGTGTTTGTAAAGATTTATAATTTCTCCCCATTTACCTTCAGCTTCCAGTTTTTCAAAAGCAATTCCAACTCCATAATAACCCGGTATATTCTGCTTTAACTGGCTCCAGGCTCCTACATAAGGAACAGCTCTAAGATCATTGAGATTTAACATTCCAGACTTACGCTTTGAAGGTCGGCTCCCAATATTTGCTTCTGCATAATAACGAAGCGGACTGGCAAAATTCAGGTATTCGAGAAAATCAGGATTGCTTTTAAGAATACTGAAGGCTCCATAACTTTCTTCAGCCAAATCTTGCAGCAATTCCTCTTCATTTTCACTCATTGTAGAATTTCTTGTTGAAAACAAGGCATTACTTATACCAGAATGCATCAATTGTTCCATGTTGAATCTTGCCGACTCAATCGTTCCAAAATTAGAACTGATGGTCTGTCCTTGAATAGTCAACTGTATTTCTTTATTGGCAATATTTTTACCCATTGAGGCATAAAACTGATGGGTTTTCCCTCCTCCTCTTGCCGGTGGACCTCCTCTGCCGTCAAAAAAGACAACTTCAATACCATATTCTCTTGAAATTCGGGTTAATTCTTCTTTAGCTTTGTAAATACTCCAGTTTGCCATTAAATAACCACCATCCTTAGTCCCATCTGAGAATCCAAGCATGATTGTTTGGGTATTCTTTCTACCCTTTAAGTGATTCCGGTAAGTCTCATTCTCATAAAGTATCGTCAGCACACTCGCTGCACTCCTGAGATCGCCAATAGTTTCGAACAAGGGTACAAAATCAATCTTAAGTTCATCCTTCTTCCAACCGGCCATTAAACATAAGCCAAAAACCTCCATTACATCAAGCGCACTCGTTGTATGGCTAATTATATAGCGGTGACATCCCTCAGGACCATTAAATCGTTGAATGGTTCTGATAGAAAGAATAGTATCAAACGTATCCTTATCTAGATCAGTATCAACTACCAGTGAGTTGATATTCTGTAATAGTTGAATTTTTGATTCTTCAGAGAGACATTTGTAATTATTAGGTAGGACATTTGTTTTCTCTGCAACTGCTAATATCAGTTCTCTGTGAATTGAACTATCCTGTCTTATATCCAGTGAAGCAAAGAATAATCCAAACAAGTTAACCTTGTTAAGTAAATTATTTACCTTATTGAGAAACAAACTATTATGCTTTTCTATCAGAATATCTCTGATTTTAACCAATGTTGCTATTATCTCATCCTTCGACAGATAGGCTTGATACCCTGGAATAAATAAATTCTTATAAAGTTTGTCTTCAAGTGTTGCTAACAAGGTGTCAACACCCTGAAATGTTAACCTTCCCTTTAACATTCGAACTTCTCTGTAATAGCATTTAATAATACTTTCCCTTAATGCTTCAGCAACTTTCAAAGTTGTCTCGGCTTTGACAAATGGATTTCCATCACGATCACCTCCTGGCCAGAAGCCCATCCTGATCAACTGATTTGTGTTTATAACTGCATCCGGAAACTCATTGTTTAAAAAAGATAAAATATTACCTGCCGAATGATAGAAAATATTTTCTAGAAACCAGATGAGGTTAACTGCTTCATCATATGGAGTAGGTTTTTCCTTCTTGAAAAAAGGTGTTTTTCCCAATTGCTGCAAATAGGTATTAACCAATACAGTATCCTCATTTTGCAAAGCTTTTCCAAGGTCATGAATAATTCCTAAAACTGCACTCGGATAAAACTGATTTGGATGTGCAGTAAGTACCAGCCGGATAGAAAAATCTTTAAGCTTTTGTGCCAACTCCTGCTGGGCATTGTTTTGAATAACTTCAGTTTCAAGCTGTTTAAGTGTACCCAAGCCTTCCATATCATGGGTTGAACCAAATGCAGCATCTTCTAAAGCATCAAACAAAACTACTTGTCTCTCAGAATATTGAATAAACCTGAATAACAGATCTATTTGCTCTTTACTGTTGACATAATTAGTATACTGACGAAAAAATGTATCTATAATTTCAGCCGGACTCTGGTTATTACGGAATCCGTCCTCGCAATGAAGTAGGAACAAAGAGAGTAAAATTCCCGTTTTTTCCACCTTATGGAATGGCAAAGAAGTAAACAAACTGTTATACATCTCAAACTTGGTACCCACCAAATTCTTAAACTCTGCCAATGTATTGCTCATGATATAATTGTTTAAATGCAGATTTTATAACAAAATCGCCTCCGGGCTGAAATTACATCAAAATGGAGGAAAATCAAAAACAGGGAAAGGGAAATGTAAACTTACTTTGTCAATAGACCATGCCTAACTCATCAACTGAAATTCCTTTGAAAGAAATTCAAATAACAACGTGTTTATAATTCAAAATTGAAAAATCT
>CAMCTU010000015.1 GCA_945878525.1 Sphingobacterium thalpophilum | reverse complement strand
CACAGGTGGCGAAGTAATCGGTATGCTGATTCTCCACAATGGAGATTAGCAATTTTTGCAAGCATCTGCTATCTACAACAGTTTAGGGTAGAATTGTAAAGACATAAGCCAATTAAGACATCAGAATTATATTTACAATTACTTAGAATTTATCCCGTTTCCAGTTTACACTCACATTAGATCCCTCCGCTAATAGGACTGAATCAGGTTTTTGGGTATTTAATCCCAAAAAAGCATCTCCATACATAGTACCGAAGTCACATTCAATATTGGAATTAAGGACATCATGTATCATCCACTTGGGGTGATTGATTTTGTATTCTTGTGAACTAATATTAGATAATTTGGTAAAGCCAAAATAACGCTCAAAAATATACTCCTCTATGGTGCCTTGTTCAATTTTATACTTATTGGTATCCGATTGTACTGCTATCGAATTCCATTTGTTATTCACTTTCCACTCATAGCTGATATGTTTACCTTCTTCAATAATAATTTTATTCTTCGTTGGGATAGATAAATAATGTTCCTTATATAATTTATTAGCCAGTAATGCTACAATTTTGAAAGGCACAGTCTCATTGATAAAGACAACGCCCTTTTTAATTTTTCTATTTTCAACTCTTCTAACGTAAAATCTTAAATTGATTTCTTCAAAGGAGCCGAAAAATGGTATTGGGACTCCAAACAAGCTTGTTTTCTTAAACATGAAGCCAACGAGACTAACGTAAGTTTTACCATTGAAAAAATCTAATTCAACCCCTTTAGGTAGAAACGGTTCCAAAATAGATGGTTCAATTTCATAATTAGCCATTATTAAATTTTCCCAGCTGGCCTTTAAAAAGGTCTTAGTCATTGCTCATAAACGATAATTTGAATCAATTGTTTTACAAATTGTATATTTGATTGATTAAAATCCACAAACAAATGAATATAATTTTATTTGATGGGCTATGTAATCTTTGTAGTTCAACCGTAAAAATATTGATTAAATATGATACTAAAAACCAATTGTTTTTTGCATCACAGCAAGGCAATGCAGGTAGAAATTTGATGATTAAATATAATATTAAAGATGATTTAAAATCTGTTATTTTAATTAAAGCGGACATTGTTTTCTACCAATCTGATGCTATTATAGAAATTTCCAACATAATTACAGGCTGGCCTAACTTATTGAAATATGGATCATTCTTTCCAAAACGTTTTAGAAACTGGGTTTATCATATGATTTCAAACAATCGTTATCGAATATTTGGTAAGAAAAATGAGTGTGAAATTTTTGGTAAAGAACATCAAGACAAATTTTTGGTTTGACCAGATGAATCTGATTATTCATTTAAAGTTTATCAATTAGCTAGACTTTTTGTTATAATCATTCCTAATCCGCCTGGTAAATTAAATTGAGGTTTTCAATATTGAGAAATCAGCAATTTCATTCTTAATATAAATTACAGGGTCATATCTATTGAAACAGGTAAATTTAAATGGTATAATAGCCAAAAGGCTTATGTTTTTATTACTCAACAAAACAGGAAGTAAATTTTTGTTCATTTTAAGGACATACAAGTTGGAGCGAATTTATTACGTGATAATGATTAGGTAGAATTTAAGCTGGAGTAGGTCAAAAAGATAATCCGAGCTTAAAAGTTAAAAATTATAAGGGTTTTACCGCTTAACTTGGGAGTTATTTTAAGAAATAAAATAATAGTCTATTAATTATAAAAGGTATTTTCTAAAAATGGAGCGTGGTAATGCTCATTTTTTTACCCTTTGTACAGCAGGCAGCTCAGTACAATTAACTCATTATTTTTGTTTGTACAGAATAGGAGATATTCATCCCCGCCGTCATTAATCTTCAGTTTTTTCTTCAGATTCTCTGGAGTAATTGGAAAATTACGGCAGATAATGTTTGCTTTTGTAATGCTAATTTCTTTTAAAAACTTACCAAAGCTCCAGCTACTTTTCATTATAAATTTTCTGCCAGGAAATGAGTCATTAAATCTTTCAGAGGTATATAGATGGGTATGCTGATGGATTTTATTAACATGGAAGTCGCGGCTAATCAATTTAAAGCATCCAGCTTTCAACAAAGCACCATCAGGCAGATAAATAAAATCCATTGGATCAGAATATTCATTCAGTATGAAATTTCTTTCCTCACTCGGTCTGAAAGAATAGGTAATGGTTTGATCAGCACCAATCAGCGCACATGTAATCAAGGGGTCATTGCTGCAGTTTAGATGGTTTATCAAATAAAGAACCTCTTTACATTCATTTTTGATACTGACGATGTGAACGGCGCTGACTTCTTTTAACTCATTAATTGTAGATTGAATATCAAGCAGAGGAGCTGTTTTGATCATAAGTAAGTCTGAACGACTTTTTAGAAGCTCTAGATTGAAGATAATGTCAGGCTCACAGTCCTTGAGTAAAAAGACTTTTTTTGAGTTTACTCTTCGGGATGGATCGATGTATACAGTGTCAAAGGTCTTATTATTGCTTTTTAGGTATTCTATTCCATCAATTTTGAGATAATTGATTTTTACGCCAAGGATGTTTGAATTATATTGAGATATTTCAGAAAGTTCACTACTCAATTCACAATGAGTAACATTCTTTGCCTTTATGGAAAAAAAGTAAGTATCAACACCAAAGCCACCAGTTAGATCAATGATATTATTACCTGTAAATAAACTTGATTTGTAAATGGCTGCAAGTTCTGACGAAGATTGTTCAATTGCTAATCTCGGTGGGTAATAAATGCCTTCTGTTTGAAACCATAATGGAAGTTTGTGCTCGGATCTTTTTTTACTATCCAACTGCTCTGCAAGTTCCCTGGAGCTAATAGTTGAAAATGGACTTTTTTTTAGGCTTAGGACAGTAATGTCTGTATTCAAATTGGCCTTTATAAAGCTTTGAACTTCAATATCCAAAATAGCCCAATTCATGGTTAGATCATAACAAGTTGAGCAGTTTTACCACTGTATTGCTCCAAAATAATTGTTCTGTCCATGCATGCTTTCTTGAGTTCTTCTTGTTTAAAATTAATTATGGTTAATAATTCAAGACCATCCTTAGTTGAAAAAAGAAATTTACTTTCAAACAAATCAGTGACTTTCTTTAGCTTCAAGGAGCTATGATCGATGCAAACTGACAGGCTAAGCGCAGATAATTGCATCATATTAAGTTTGATATGAGCTTCACTGAAAGCTTCTAATAACTCGCTTAAATTCCTTTCATCCATATAGGAGAAGTCTTTAGTCGAAATATTTAAAAGAAGCTGATCCTTTTTTAAAATAATCGCCAGTATTGGAGTATTTGGTTTTGCGAATTCGTCAATTCTTGTTCCTTTTTCTTCGGGATTTAAAAATGGTTTCACCAATAAGGCAATACCCTCATTTTGTAGTGGTTTTATCGTTTTGGGATGGATAATATTTGCTCCATAATAAGCCAGTTCCAAAGCTTCAGAATAGGGAAGCTCGTCATATTTTCGTGCTGAACTGAATATTGCCGGATCTGCATTCATAATACCCGGCACATCCTTCCAAACTGTTAGGGATTCAGCATGCATACAAGCTGCAAATACAGCAGCCGAATAATCTGAACCCTCCCTTCCAAGCGTAGTTGTGAAATTTTCACTTGTTCCACCGATAAAGCCCTGAGAAATAATTGTTTGAGACTTATATTCTTTTTTCAATTGATCGATTGATGCCTTGGTTTTATCCCAGTTGATTATTCCTTCACGGTATGTATTATCAGTATGAATATAGCTTCTCGCGTCAATCCATTTGTTTTTGATGTTGCATTTAGTTAGAAATGCTGAAATAATTTTACTTGAGACAAGTTCTCCGATTGAAACAATCTGATCATAATTGAAATTATAATCAGGATGTGGTTCATCCTCAAGGATCCATTCAATCTCGATGAAGGTATTGGCAATCTCATCAAAAACAGGATGATCCTGCAGCTCAAAAAGCTCCAATAGAATCTGATCATGAAATTGTTTGATTTCTTTTAGAATCAAAAATGCATTTTCTTTATTATTGATGTAGGCAAAGCAAAGTTTTTCAAGTGCGTCGGTAGTTTTTCCCATAGCAGAGACAATGATCAAAAGCTGATCATCGCTATTCATGTTGATTATTTCAACCAGATTTTTAATGTTTGCTGAGGTAGAAACAGCAAAGCCTCCAAATTTAAATACCTTCACTTAATACAATTATAATTTATCAACCTGATCTTCCGAAAGTGATACATTTATCCATCCGGAATCAAACTCAGCTTTATATTTTTTATAGAAATTAATAGCCGGTTCATTCCAGTCAAGAACCTGCCAGGTCATTCCCTTAAACTTTTTTTCTTTTGCCTCCTCCATTAAGCGGTTCAATATCATTGTTCCGAGACCTTTTCCACGCATATTTTCCGTTATCAATAGATCTTCCAAATACATACGACAGCCTTTCCAGGTAGAGTAGCGTATGTAATATAGTCCAAAACCCTGAATGATTCCATCAAGTTCAGCTACAAAGGCTTTCCAGACAGGATTAATTCCAAATCCTGCACTTTCAAATTCTTCCAAACTGACTGTGACTTCATTTGGAGCTTTTTCGTAAACCGCAAGTTCATTAATCAGCTCCAGTAGCCTTTTACAGTCCTCTTTTAAAGCTACTCGTATAATTACAGACATATTAAATCTTCTTTGATCTGTTTCCAAAAATTGTACTTCCAAGCCTAATCATTGTACTTCCCTGCTCAATTGCCAATTTATAATCTCCTGACATACCCATGGAAATCTCCTTAAATGCAGAACTATTCCTAAAAAATGTATCCTTTAAGCCCTGAAAGAAAGTATTTAATTCATAGAACTCTTCCTTTGTAATTTTGGGATTATCAGTTAATGTTGCAATACCCATAACTCCACATATGCAGATGTTTTTTAATTCAAGAAATTCTTCAGATCGAAGTAAGTCAATCGCTTCCGATAGATCCATCCCATATTTGGTATCTTCATCTGCAATTTCAAGTTGAAGCAAACAATCAATAATACGACCGTACTTAAGAGCTTGTTTATTGATTTCTTTTAAAAGTTTCATACTATCTACAGAATGTATCATGCTGATAAATGGAGCTATGTACTTTACTTTATTCGTTTGTAAGTGCCCTATCAAATGCCATTCAATGTCTTTTGGAAGCTTATCATACTTATCAACAAGTTCTTGTACCGTGTTTTCTCCAAATATTCGCTGTCCGGCCTCATAAGCTTCCGTTATACTTTCCAAAGGCTTTGTTTTCGAGACTGCGATAAATTTTACTCCGGTATTTTCAATTTCTTTCTTTATAGCCGATATATTACCTGCGATGCTCATTAATCCGTATTTTTGATTGATTTTATTAATTGCTAAACCTACGGGATACAACACTAAAATGCAACAGTATTATCACATCAAATCTTATGGGTAAATCGGTAAAAATGAAAGTTTTTAAAATTCTGTTATTCTTAGTTACGTTAGTATCTGCTTGTGAGCCTAACAATAAACCAAAGGATTTAATTGAAGAAAAAAAAATGATTCTAATCATGACAGACCTTCATATAATGGATGGTTATATGTCCACAATTGTCTATAATGACACTATGAGAAGGAACACTAAGAATTTGTATGCTACAATTTATAAAACCCATAATACAACTCAGCAATCATATGAGGAAAGTTTAAAATACTACAGTAGAAAACCTGCTTTGCTTGATACCATGTATAATAAGGTTCAGGCCTTGATTGATGAAAAGGAACATAAACTACATAATGCAGAAATTATTCCACGCAAAAGGATACAATAGCAGAAATGATTTACCCTAATAATGCCGGTGAAAAACTGGGCTTTCTGGAGATTAAAGAACTGATTAAGTTTTATTGCCTGAGCTCAATGGGACGGGAATTGGTCGATAAGATTCAGGTAATGAACAATTTTGACAATATCAATAAGTTCTTACGTCAAACTAATGAGTTTAAAAATATTCTTCAGAATGATACACCTCTAAGTATTCAGAATTTTTTCGATATCAAAAGTATGGTTGAAAAGGCCAGAATTGAAGGGACTTATCTTTCTGAAGATGAATTCTTTAAGGTTTCGGCATCACTGGCAACAGTATTCTCAATAATTCAGTATTTCTCTGACAGAGAGGGTCTTTATCCTAATCTTGAGGCACTTTTTGAACACCTGCCTATCGAGAAGACTATTATTCTTAAGATTGAAAAAATTATTGATCCGAAGGGAAAAATTAAGCCTAATGCTTCTTCTGCACTAATGGATATCACGTCCGGAATTTCTAAAGCTGAGCAGGAAGCACGGAAGAAAATTGATCATATTTATAAGAATGCTCAAAATAATGGCTGGACTGCCGACGGAAATCTGACTATTCGGGATGGCAGATTATGTATTCCGGTACTCGCTGAAAATAAGCGAAAATTAAAAGGGTTTATTCATGATGAATCTGCTTCGGGACAGACCGTTTACATGGAACCTGAAGAAGTCTTTCAGTTAAATAATTTGTTAAGAGATCTCGAATTTGAGAAAAGAAGAGAGATTATTAAATTACTGATCGAGCTTACCAATGAACTGAGGCCATATGTGCCATTATTATTATCTTATCATGGATTACTGACCAAACTTGATTTTGTTCGTGCTAAAGCCTTGTTTGCGATAAGTATTGAAGCTGCAATGCCGGTATTAGTTCGTGAGTCGGAAATGAATCTTATTAATGCGAGGCATCCTTTATTAATGATTAGTTTAAAAAAGGAAAACCATTCAGTTGTACCTCTAAACATTAAAATTGATGACCATGATCGGGTTATTGTAGTATCAGGTCCAAACGCCGGTGGTAAATCTGTTTGTATGAAAACCGTCGGCCTCCTTCAAATTATGGTTCAGGCAGGATTGTTAATTCCTGCTGATGAGCATTCTAAACTGGGCATTTTTAAACAGATTTTTGCAGATATAGGTGATGACCAATCCATTGAAAGTGATTTGAGTACCTATAGTGCCCATCTTTCAAAGATGAAATATTTTTTGGAATGGGCAAATTCAAAAACCTTAATTCTAATTGATGAATTTGGTACAGGTACTGATCCTCAGTTTGGAGGACCTATTGCAGAGTCGGTTTTGGAAAACTTAAATAAGAAGAATGTTAGGGGAGTTGTTACAACACATTATTCAAACCTCAAAACCTTTGCCAATAGTTCATTGGGTCTTGAGAATGCATCTATGTTATTTGATAATGAAAAGATGCTTCCACTTTATATTCTTTCTATGGGCAAGCCAGGAAGTTCTTATGCCTTTGAAATTGCGCAAAAAATTGGCCTTGGTACAGAAGTGATTGAATCCGCGAAACGAAAAGTTGGTAATTATCAGAAAAAGGTTGATACACTATTGGTAGATCTCGAACGTGACAAAAAGGAGCTAATCGAGGCCAAAAGATCTGTTGAAAAAAAGGAAGAATGGGTTAAGGCCTTACTCACTGAAAACGAGAAGTTGAAAACTTATTTAGATGAAAATAAGAAGTTGATCCTAAAAGATGCAAAGGTCGAAGCTCAGAATATCATTAAAAATGCAAATAAACTCATTGAAAACACAATTTCAGAGATCAAGGAAAGTAAAGCCGATAAAATAAAGACGCAGAATCTGAGACAAAATTTACAGCAAGAATTAACTAAACATCAGGTTCAGGAAAAGAAAATTGTAAATATTAAGGAAGTTGTTGAAATTAAATCAGGCGACTGGGTGAAGTTGAATGATTCTGAAACTGTTGGTCAGGTTTTGGAAATTGCACGTGATAATGTCATTTTAGCCATGGGCGATTTAAGGTCCGTAGTTAAATTGAATCGGGTTGAAAAAATATCAAACCGTTCTGTACCAAAGGAAATTAGAAAATCACATGGAACTGATCTTACTGAAAGTTTCTCAACTTTTAAAACAGAACTTGACCTTCGGGGAAAAAGAGGAGATGAGGCACTTTATGAAATTGAAAAGTATCTTGATAGAGCTGTTATGCTGGGTTTGTCCTCTTTGAAAATCATCCATGGTAAGGGAGATGGTATTTTGCGTAAACTGATCCGCGAATATTTACGTAAATATTCCCAGGTCAGTCGCATTGAAGATGAACATGCTGACAGGGGTGGGGATGGTATAACTTATGTTTATCTAAAATAGAAGGTTTATTGCCATTACTGTTTAGTCTATAGATACTGGAACATGAAAACACTCCCGCTCACTTTTAACTCTGCCTTAATCATTTTCGGAGCTAAAGAGTTGGACACCTACACTTGCAGTATCCGGAATAGATTTTTATGACATTGATTCGATACCTCATTGGAAGAACTCCCTTATTTTGGCAACCTTGAGAGATTAGACCCTGTATCAGCTGAAATTAAATGCAGGACTTGATAAAATAGAACAGACTAAGGAAATATTCAGAGCTAATTATGGTCGATTAAGAGACGTTTGCGTTGCACCCGATAGTCGGGTTTTTGTTGCAATAGCCAATTGTTCTAATGATAAAATTATTGTTATTAAAAGGAATTAAATCAGCAGAAATTAAGGGTGAGAAATTAATTTTATCCTCTCAAAATTAAATTATGATCAATAAAGTTGTAAAAAGTGCTGATGAAGCTATTATAGACATTGAGAGTGGGATGACATTGATGCTCGGCGGTTTTGGGCTCTGTGGGATTCCGGAAAATTGCATAAATGCATTGGTCAAGAAAGGTGTCAGAGAGTTAACATGTATCTCCAACAATGCCGGAGTTGACGATTTCGGTATTGGATTGATGTTAAAAAACAGACAGGTTAAAAAAATGATATCTTCATATGTTGGTGAGAACGCCGAATTTGAGAGACAGCTTTTAAGTGGCGAACTTGAAGTGGAACTCATTCCACAAGGTACACTTGCAACACGTTGTATGGCATCAGGATACGGAATGCCAGCTATATTTACCCCGGCAGGTGTTGGAACTGAAGTGGCAGAAGGCAAGGAAGTAAGAAATTTCAATGGTAAAGATTACTTAATGGAAATGGCTTTTGAAGCTGATTTTTCGATTGTTAAAGCATGGAAAGGTGATACAGCAGGTAATTTGATCTATCGCTCCACTGCCCGTAATTTCAACCCGGTGATGGCTATGGCAGGTAAAATAACCATTGCTGAGGTAGAACAACTCGTTGAGATTGGGGAACTTGATCCCGATCAGATTCATACCCCCGGAATTTATGTTCATTGTATATTTCAGGGGGAAAATTATGAAAAGAGGATTGAACAGAGGACGGTCCGAGAAAGGTAATTTGTCTATGACGTAATTTGTCTATTTGTCAATTTAAAACTACTTAAAGACCATTTTCATAGTTTAATTAAATATTATAATATATTACCATTGTCACCACATTGACAAATGGACTGATCAACAAATCGACAAATCAATTATGCTTGATAAAAACGGAATAGCAAAACGAATTGCTAAAGAGATTAAGGATGGATATTATGTAAACCTTGGCATAGGTATACCAACCCTTGTGGCTAATTATATTCCTGAAGGAATAAATGTTGTTCTGCAATCCGAAAATGGTTTACTGGGAACGGGTCCATTTCCAATTGATGGAGAAGAAGACCCTGATCTGATTAATGCAGGAAAACAAACAATTACCACTCTGCCAGGTTCTGCAATTTTTGATTCAGCGATGAGTTTTGGAATGATCAGATCCCAGAAGGTAGATTTAACTATTTTGGGTGCTATGGAGGTTTCTGAAAATGGCGACATTGCTAATTGGAAAATTCCAGGTAAAATGGTCAAGGGGATGGGGGGAGCTATGGATTTGGTAGCCTCTGCCAAGAATATTATTGTGGCCATGCAACATGTTAATAAAGCAGGAGAGAGTAAATTACTTCCTGAATGCTCCTTGCCTCTTACCGGTGTAAACTGTGTTAAAAAAATCGTTACAGAACTTGCGGTTCTTGAAGTGATGGCAGAAGGTGGATTCAGACTATTGGAATGCGCCCCCGGAGTAAGTTTGGATTATATAAGGAATGCTACAGCCGGAAAATTAATAATTGAGGGTCAAATTCCTGAGATGCAGATTTAAAGTAATTGTTCTGCAAATACACTTTTTCTTAACTTTTCTGAAATTTCACTGGTGATGTTGATAATATCCTCAGCAATCTGGGTATTGTTCTTAATAATGACATCACAAAATTCCCTGTGAGGTAAAAGATAATCTTTATAGGCAGGTACAACATGATTCTCCCATTTGTATAGCACGTCACTCTCTGGATAACCACGCTCAATCAAATCTCTTTTTAGTCGCCGTTGTAATGCAATTTCCTCATCTGTATCAATAAATATTTTCAAATCCATTAGTTCTGCTATTTCTTTAAAATGCAGAATAAATAAACCTTCAACCATGATAATTGGTGCAGGTTTTATCTCAAGAAGTTTTGGTTCAGCATTCGGGTTATTGAAGGTGTATTCCTTCTGATAAACAGTTTCGCCTTTTATTAGCTTTTCAATATCCTTTATAAACTGTTGATTATCAATGGTAGAGGGCCTGTCAAAATTGTAGAACTTATTTTCTTCCGGAGTCATATTATGTGCAACTCTGTAGTAATAATCATCCTGAGATAGCAGACAAACCTCATTTTCTTTGAAATGATTTAAGAAACATTTTAAAAAAAATGTTTTGCCTGAACCACTGCTTCCTGCTATTCCAATTACTAAAGGTTTCTTACTCATTGGGTACTCCGTATACTAAAGTTGCCTGAAATCGTTTGTCCATTACTCCGATTAGATCAGCGGCAGCCTTAGTAACTACAATTATAACGTCTTTAGTTGATTCATTCTCCGTAAATTTTCCGACAATCTTGGCGAAAGTACTCTTACCCGTCATTGGATTGGTAATTTTTACCACTGTTCCAATTGGCGCAGTTTGATGTAATGCAAGCATTTTCGTTCCGTCCAGATTTTCATACGCAATCCAAACAGCAGCTCCACGTTCATTTACTTCTCTCAAACCATATCTGGCTGGAGGTAATTTAAGGCGATCACTTGCATTCTTACTGCTATCAATCTGATTAGGCTGGTTTACAGAACTGATAAGCGGTGTATCTGTTGGAGAAAGAGGTGCTGGAGCAAGTTGTTCAATTGGAGCACTGCCATAGGGTACTTTTATTATTTGACCGATAGCCAAATTAATGCTACTTAAATTATTTAGAGCCTTGAGATCGTCTACGGTGGTATTAAACTTTCTGGCAATCATACCTAAATATTCACGAGGACCTACTTTATAGTCAATTACAGCAACTTTTGACCCACTTGTGGCCTGAACTTTATCAGTTTTTAGTTCTTTAAATGGTCTTTCGGTAGGAACACGAATTATCGTTCCAATCTGTAAAGATCGGTTACTGTTAAATTGAATAATCGATTGCGGGTTAACATTATACTTTCTGGCAATAGAATAATAACTCTCTTTTACTTCTACCTTATGTACAATGTTCTTAAACCCATTTAATTCTTCTACATTAATTGAATCTATTGATGCACTTGCAGTGAATGAAATAATGACAAAAGAAATTGACAACAAAAATAGTTTCAGCATTAACTTGATTTTAAAATTTTGCAATTATACTAAATATGAAACTATTTCATTCTTGTTTCGGACATAGAACAAATGGTTTTTTTGTATAAAGAACGATTCAGGTTGTAGTTTTTGTATATCTTTTATCAAGATTTCGTCAAGTAATATGCTACTATCCTGATAAACCAGCAGTCTTTGATGAATTTTAGTCTTAATTTTTTCGTGAAAACTGATAATCGTTTGATCCCTGAAATGTAGTACTGATAGATCTCCAATTATTTCCTCACTCAATATAAAATCAGGTACTTTGAATGGATTTATTACATCGGGGAATAGTAAAGATTGATTAACAGACTCAAAATTATTTACTTCTGTAATGATTTCACCATTGAGATGGTTTATCCAGGATAGTCTTCGCGGACTAATTCTTGGATCAAATACCTGTAGTCCAAAATCGTTGACTTTATGCAATGATAAATTATAATGTTCCCATAAAACCTCAGCATCATGAATATTAATTGATGTTATCCCCTTGGTTTGCGGACTTCCTGCCAGGTTATTAGCTGTGATAATTAGGGTATTTTCAGTAATGTAAGCAAGATTAAGATTCCATAACTCGCGAAAACTCTTTTCCTTTAACAAAATATCACCTGTCTTGTAGTTAAATACACTGAAAGATGTTTTTCTTGATTGTATAGTTCTACTTTCAATTGCAATCAAGTCATGGTTTTCATTGAGTTCAATTTTCCAGATAACACCATCAAATTTTTCAGAAAGTATTGGTTTCAATTTATTGGTGTCAAAAGTCAATGTTTTACAGATCTAACAATTGTGAGCTGAATGAAAAGAAGAAATCAAAAATACATTAAAACATTCGGGCATGAAAATTGTGTTTTAGTGTTAATAAAATAATCTAAAATCTATGAACGCAAAAGAAATTAGTCTGCAAGAAAAAGAACTGAAACCAATTGTAGATCACTTAAATGATTTACTGGCAAACTACCATGTTCATTATCAAAAATTAAGAGGCTGTCATTGGAATGTTAGCGGATCGAACTTCTTCACCCTTCACGTTAAGTTTGAAGAACTGTATACTAACGCGCAAATTACCATTGATGAACTTGCCGAACGTATTCTAACCATTGGAAAATCGCCTTACAGCACTTTCTCAAAATACCTTGAAAAATCAAAACTAAAAGAGATTAACACTATAGGTATTAAGGATACAGATTTAGTTATTGCAATAATGGACGATTTTAGTAAGCTAATTGAAATGGAACGTGAGATTATGATTCTGGCCTCCAAGTCTGGCGACGAAGGAACCAGCGACCTGATAAATAAATTTATGCAGTTTAAAGAGAAGAACAACTGGATGCTCCGATCATTTGTTGGAAAGAATTAAAAAATAAGGACCACCAAGCGGTGGTCCCTATTTAAAATCTAGTCCCTATCGTTAAAAATAAATTACTCCTGTTATTCCTAATGTTTGCAATCGATGTAGGAACATCATTCAATGAATAAGGCCATCTTTCAGAATCAGAAATTACTTTTTGATAAGTCATATCAATATAATAATTATTGATTCGATATCCGAGCCCGCCGCTAAAAGTGCTTATACTGAAACTTTTACTATCAGCTGAGATGTAAGGATCACCCTGAGATCCATACCCCGCTCTCAGCATCAGCTTATCAATTTTATACTCAGCTCCAATTCGGAAGTTAATCGCATCTGTAAATTTTGACATTACCGCCCTGTTATTATCGGAAATAACCTGAATGTCATCTGTGTTTGCCTGAGCAAAATTAATGGTTGAATAATCTATATAATCAATATCAGCAGAGATAAATCCTTTATCATCAAAAAAGTAAGAAATACCAGTACTAATTTTAAGAGGAGTTCGCAATTTATAGGTAAAGTCGTAGACTTCATCATCATTAACAAATAGGGAGTCGACTCTGTTTTTACCATATTTTGTATCGAGTCCTTCAGAGTAGCTGTCGTCAATAGTATACCAGGTTGGACTTTCGACAGTAGCACCAATTCGAACATTGGGAATTGGTCGGTATAATGCACCAATTTTAGCATTGAATCCTGAGCCTCTTGTTAATTGTGACTGACGATAGGACAGTTCATAGTCATTATTTTCAGTAACATTGAACCCCTTTTCTTTATAAAGGTCGTTGGTATTGAAGTTTATATTGGCAATTCCAATACTTGCGCCTACATAAAACTGATTACTATAATTTGCACCAAAACTAAAATTAACCTCAGATTGCTGTCCAAATTTCAAATCATTTTTTGTCTGTACATTATTGACATCTGTTTCAGGGAAATAAAATCTACGGCCTCTGTCATATCCTATCAGATAATTATCATATGCCATTCTTTCAAGTGAGCCGGATTGAAGGGTATTGGGAGCTCCAAAAATATTATTTGCAGATTCCGCAAAATAGTCCGCAATTGAATTTTTTGGATTTTTACCTGTATAACCAATGCTATTTTCAAAACCTTGTGTTTGATTATAAGCCAACCCAAAATTGAAACTTAGCCAGCCTTGATCAAGCTTTGCACCCTGTGGTTTTTCTAATCTGGAATGAAACACAACTGCAGCATTTGCAAGACCAAGTTTATCACCCCTTAAAGTGGTTTTCTGTCCTAAATAGTTTGAACTATTGTTATGCCCATTAAATTCCGGGGTTATACTAAGTTCTGAACGTGTAAACAAACCTATACCAGCTGGATTTCCTCCAACAGAACTCAAATCGCCACCAACCCCGGTTTGTGCGCCTATTGCTTTAAATCTGGCAGTACTTCCCCATTGGGATCTTGAAAAACGTAATGCATCTTCCGAATACTGGGCATATAAGTTCCCCGTAGCAGTCACTATGACTGCCAAAGAGAATAAAACTCTTAACTTCATAATTATCTTTCTTAATTTCCTCTTGAGGGACGAGCACCACCGCTGCTCCCACCTCCGTTGTTGTTGGATGGTTGTGAAGTTCTGGACCCTGAACCATTATCCTGTCTAGGAGCGGTATAAATTCGTTCCGGTTGGGTTGGTCTTGAAGGAGGACTTTGATCTACTCTTGCAGGACGTGCAGTTGGTTGTGTACGGGTAGGGGAACTACCAGTACTAGGTTCTACCCCGTAACGTTCTGCTCGTCCTCTAGATTGTATGATATTACCACCGTTATCTCTAATTATAGAACCTGGTACGCCAATAACTGCACCTCTCTCCATAGGGGTATTTTCACCTGCTCTTGTTGGTCTGGCACGGTAGTTCGGACCTGTGAATGCCGGACTACTGTAAATACCGCTGTAATATCCCCGGTTGAAATTTCCTCCGCCAAATCCAACTCCAAAAGTGTTGTATGGATTAAAGTAAGAGTATGGACCCCAGAAATTTGAACCATAATTAAATCCCTGAAATCTCCACGGGTTATAACTGTAAAAACCACTGTTGATCCCAATGCCTAAATTTATGCCGGGTGAACCGAAATAACTGTAAGGAAAGAATGAAGGACTGAAAAAAGGATCATAATTGTAACCATATATACTGTTGTAGTAACTCAGAGAAGGATAATAACCTCTAAATCGGTTAATCCTCGAAGTATAATCAGAATAGCCATAATTACTGTAAGTATCTCCATATAATTCCTCCTCTGTAACATAGTCGTTTAAAGGCTGTTCTTCACGAACAGCTTGTTGAGTAAGAACTATTTCCTTGGCTCTGGCATTTGAATAGTAAACATCATCCTCAGGAACGGTGGATTGGACATTTTTAGTGCTCATGCACGAAGTAAGACCTACCGTAAAACCTAAAAAGGCGTGCAGTATTGAAGAATAAACGATTTTCTTTATCATGGTCATTAAATTTTAATTGTAACGCTTATTATATAGACGCCATTATATCCCGGTTGGTTGCATTTCGAAATATTATAATACATCATCTAGTTTTATAACTTTGCTTGAAGTTTAAATTATATAAATATACGTAATTTTTTGACGGCTAAATAAGATGAGCAAGGGTTTAACAAGTAGAGAAGAAGATTATTCACAGTGGTATAATGAGTTAGTAGGTAAAGCTGACATGGCCGAACACTCTGCAGTTCGGGGTTGTATGGTTATAAAACCCTATGGCTATGCGATTTGGGAAAATATGCAGGCTGCTCTTGATAAAATGTTTAAGGAAACCGGTCACAGTAATGCTTATTTTCCTTTATTCATTCCTAAGTCATTTTTTTCAAAAGAAGCTTCCCATGTTGAAGGTTTCGCTACCGAATGTGCTGTAGTTACTCATTACCGACTTAAAAATGATGGCAATGGAAATATTATTGTTGATGAGGATGCTAAGTTAGAGGAGGAATTAATTGTTAGACCCACTTCCGAGACTATTATTTGGAATACCTATAAAGGCTGGATTCAATCCTACAGAGATCTGCCCATTTTGGTAAATCAATGGGCTAATGTTGTCCGTTGGGAAATGCGCACAAGATTATTCCTCAGAACTGCTGAATTTCTATGGCAGGAGGGACACACAGCTCATGCCACCTCACAGGAGGCTGTCGAGGAAACTGAGCGTATGCTGGAAGTATATGCCGATTTTGCAGAGAATTGGATGGCGGTTCCCGTGATCAGAGGTAGAAAAACTGCAAATGAGCGTTTTGCCGGTGCACTTGACACCTATTGTATTGAAGCCCTGATGCAGGATGGAAAAGCTTTGCAGGCAGGGACTTCCCATTTTTTGGGTCAGAATTTTGCCAAAGCTTTTGATGTTAAGTTTACAAGTAAAGAAGGAAAGCTGGATTATGTATGGGCCACCTCCTGGGGTGTTTCTACACGCTTGATCGGCGCTTTAATAATGGCACATTCCGATGACTCAGGATTAGTTTTACCTCCAAAGCTAGCACCAATACAGGTAGTTATTGTTCCAATCTATCGTTCTGATGAAGAGTTTGAAAAAATATCTGAACTTGCTAAAACGCTTTCAAAAGATCTCAAATGCAGAAATATCTCAGTAAAATATGATGATCGTGATACACTCAGACCAGGCTTTAAATTTGCAGAATATGAAATGAAGGGGGTTCCGGTTCGTTTGGCAATTGGAGGTCGTGATCTTGAAAATGGTACTGTTGAAATCGCAAGGAGGGATACTAAAGAGAAGAAAACCATTTCCAGAGATGGAATTGTTGATCACATAGAAAGTCTATTATCAGATATTCAACAGAATATTTATAACAAAGCACTGAAATTCAGAGATGATAATACCCGAGAAGCGAATTCCTACGAAGAATTTAAAGAATTATTGGATTCAAAAGCAGGATTTATTTCTGCACATTGGGATGGAAGCCCTGAAACTGAGAAACAGATAAAAGACGAAACCAAGGCCACTATTCGTTGTATTCCTTTAAATAATAAACTTGAAAATGGAACTTGTATCCTCACAGGAAAGCCTTCAATACAAAGAGTATTATTTGCCAGAGCATACTAATAATTAAAAAAATGGAAGAAGTTGAATCATCCCAACACGTTTTAAACTTGCTAGAGAATACAGCTTTCGTAAAACAGCAAATTTTTAAAACCACATCTTCTGTTTTTAATCAGTTTAAAGTAGAACTTCGGGAGATCTGGTTGGATATGCAAAACGATTTTTCCAAGATTGATCAAAATGTTGGGATCAGTTTTTCAGACCGTCCTACAGGTAAACGGCTAGGCTATACCCTTAAACAAGAACTTAAACCATCTTTAGTTCCGGTAAATGAAAGCAAATAGCCTGTATAATTTCAATTTATAACTACATCCATAATTTTGTAATTCGCAAGATTTTTAATAAAACATCTATGAAATTCGGAACCAAAGCAATACATGCCGGTCAGGAACCAGATCCAAGCACAGGGGCAATAATGACCCCGATCTATCAGACTTCAACTTATTGGCAGAAGTCGCCCGGAGATAACAAGGGCTTTGAATATTCCAGAGGAACGAACCCAACGCGTAAAGCATTGGAATCATGTCTTGCGGCACTTGAAAATGCAAAACACGGATTGGCTTTTTCCAGTGGCATGGGAGCTACGGATGCTGTGATGAAACTTTTAGTTCCTGGTGATGAAGTGATAACAGGTGATGATCTATATGGTGGCTCTTATCGCATGTTCACGAAGATATTTGCAAACTATGGCATCAAATTTCATTTTATAAATATGAATGATGCTCAGAATGTGAAGCAATATATCAACCAAAATACCAAAATGATCTGGATCGAAACTCCTACCAATCCAACCATGCAAATTGTTGATATTGAGGCTGTTTCAGCAATCGCTAAAGCAAATAATATTTTTTTGGCAGTCGATAATACCTTTGCATCTCCTTATCTACAGAATCCGATTGATCTTGGAGCTGACATAGTAATGCATTCCGTTACAAAATACTTGGGTGGCCATTCGGATGTTGTGATGGGTGCCTTAATGCTGAATGATGATGATCTTTACAAGCGTCTTTGGTTTATTTATAATGCTTGTGGTGCAACACCCGGACCAATGGATAGTTTTCTTGTATTAAGAGGACTAAAAACCCTTCATCTTCGGATGAAAGCACATTGTGAAAACGGACGGCAAATTGCTGAATATTTGAAAACACACCCTAAAGTGGATAAAATATACTGGCCAGGATTTACAGATCATCCAAATCACGATGTGGCAAAAAAGCAAATGCGTGATTTTGGTGGAATGATCTCTATAACATTGAAGGGAGCGGATTTACAGGAGACGTTTAGAGTGGCCTCCTCTTTTAGAGTTTTTTCTTTAGCTGAATCACTTGGTGGAGTGGAATCTCTGATTAATCATCCGGTTACCATGACCCATGGATCTATTCCTAAATCAGAGCGTGATAAAGTTGGAGTAACTGATAATTTGTTACGATTAAGTGTAGGAGTTGAGGATATAGAAGATCTGCTTGATGACTTGAAACAAGCTCTTTCCTGATTGAAAGGCACTAAATGACTGAATATCCGGCATCATTTCATTCTTTTCAGGAATTAAAAGACTTTCTTGACATTAAATTCGATCAGTATAATCGACTGAGTTTTATAGAAAATGATCCGATCTGTATTCCTCATCTGTTTACTAAAAAACAGGATATCGAGATCATGGGTTTCTGGGCATCCATTCTAGCCTGGGGACAAAGGAAAACTATTATTAATAAGTGCAAAGAGCTTATCCAGCTCATGGACGGTGCTCCTTATGATTTTATTTTAAATCATCAGGAAACAGATCTCAAGCGCTTTGCTAATTTTAAGCATCGTACTTTTAACCTTACTGATACATTGTACTTTATAGAATTTTTCAAACAGCATTATTTAATGTCTGATACATTGGAAACAGCCTTCAATTTTTATAAACCGAATATCCTTCGGCAAGAATTTGTTGAAGAGGGGAAGTATTTATCGGGATTTGGAGAAAGCGCATCTTCAACACGCTACCTCAGAGATCTGAAAAATAATCAGCCGGAAATTCCAATAGAAGCTGCCTTAAATTCATTCAGAGCCTATTTTTTCTCTCTGCCGGATTATCCGCCACGTACTAAAAAGCATATTAGTTCCCCATTACAAAAATCCACGTGTAAAAGACTTAATATGTTCTTGAGATGGATGGTAAGGAAGGATGATCTTGGTGTCGATTTTGGTCTTTGGACCAGCATTAAACCTTCCGATTTAATCTGCCCGACTGATCTGCATGTGGAACGTGTTGCCAGAAAATTAAAATTAATCACCCGAAAACAGGTTGACTGGCAAACCGCAACTGAACTTACTGAGAATCTTCGCCAATTTGATCCTCTTGATCCTGTAAAATATGATTTTGCACTATTTGGTTTGGGTATAGAAGAGCACTTCCAGAATCGGATTATTTGAGAATTTCTTATCTAAATTGTCTAAGCTTATGTTTAATGAGCTTTCTTTTTTCTAATAATAAATTTCGGAAATTTGATTGGCCTTTTGAGGATTACCTCATCACCAAGTAGAAGTCCCCAGGGTTTAAACATTTCAGAACGATCAAAAATTACCTTTAAAATAGCGATCATCGGCAGTGCAAGGAACATCCCGGTTACACCTGCCAGTGTTCCGGATACAAATACCCCCATAATCGCTGCAAATGCATTGATTCTCACCTTTGATCCTACAATTCTGGGCATTAAAATGTTATTGTCAAGGAATTGAACAGCGGCAATTACTCCTAAAACAATGAATACTGGTAATATTTCCTGTGAGTTAGTTAAAGTAAGGAGTACACCAATTATATTCCCTATGAGAGCACCTATGTAAGGAATGAGGTTTAAAATCGCAAAGATTACACCAATTAAAAGGGCATGTTTAATTCCAAAAAGTAATAATAATCCGCCTAAGAGGATAATAATATAACTTATTTGAATAATCAGTCCAATCAGGTAGCCCTTTATGATATGTTCGGTCTCTTTCATTACTTCCTCTACCTTTTTATGCTCTGATTTTTCGAACCAAATAAATACAAAGCGAACAAGCAGACTTTTATAGGATAGAAATAAATAAATGTAAATGGGAACTAATCCAACATAAATTAATATTGAGGTAATTGAGTTGGCAGCACCGCTGATGATATTTACTGCATTTGCTAAAACCTTGTCACTTTGATCATTGATGAATTTGAGCTGCTCAGGAGTTGAATAATTAGTCTTCTGGTTAATCCATCCACTTAGATCTGCCAAGTGATTGGATATATTTTTTCTTATTTCAGGATATTCAGCTAACAAGATATTGACCTGTCCTGTAAAGAACCAAATTACCAATGCAATAATCAATGCACCTAGTAGTATTGGCAGAAATATTGAAAAAAATTCAGGAGATCCCTTTGAATGTAAGAACCTGTAAATAGGGAGTAGGACAATACTCAGAAAAAATGCCAGAATAACTGGCATAATAATGTTCTGACCATAGGACAAAATCATCCCCATCAGACAAATTCCCATTAATTCAATTGACCGCTTAACTGTTAGGGGTAATTCCTTCATAAATTACTGTTTACTGAAGTTAGTGACAATTTTTAGGCCAATATAACAGTGTCAAAACAAAATCACCGACAAAAATTTGAACTGATATTTATTGATGAAATTTATAAATATTTATTTAAAATCAGGTGCTGATTTTCAATAATTTACAGAATTAGGCGATGTCTTGACATAAATATCAGGCTTAAAATCAGAATATCAAAACTAGAATTCATTTGAATATCTTCAAGCTTATGTTAGATTTGTAGTGCTTTAGGTTTCCGAAATCAAAATCGGAATTAAAAGGGAACCGGGTTAGAATCCCGGACAGTCCCGCTGCTGTGTTCTCCTTAACGGTATCCAAAATAAGCCACTTTCCGCCCCGGGCGGATGGGAAGGCAGGATAACCGGGAGTAAGTCAGAAGACCTGCCTCAGCATTATAATTCATAGCTTTCGGGGATTGAAGCTTGGAGAGGACTATTGCTAAGAATAGATCTATTTCTGGTATTCCTTCATACTGTTTGCTGTGGGTCAAAATCTCACAACAAAATGAAAACAAAAAAACTTTACGTTGGCGTGAGTCTGGGACTTGCACAACTTGTACTGCTAAATAGCAGTATCCAGGCACAAGAAAGAACTGTGTCTAATCTTGAAGAAGTGGTGGTTGTAGCCAGTCGTTCTCCTAAAAGATTATCGGAAATCGGTAAGGTAGTTAGGGTGATTACCGCTGAAACAATTTCAAGAAGTCAGGGTAGAACTTTACCTGAATTGTTAAACAATGTGGCAGGCTTAACAATTGGAGGGAATGGTGGTAATCCCGCAGACGTTAAAGCAGTATATCTTCGTGGGGCAAGTTCAGCCAATACTTTAATACTCATCGATGGTATTCCGGTTAATGATGCCTCTGAAATTTCCGGCGAATATAATATCTCTGCTATTCCAATTGAAAATATTGAACGAATCGAAATTTTAAAAGGAGGAAATTCTACTTTGTATGGTTCGGATGCAGTGGCAGGGGTAATTAATGTAATTACCCGAAAAGGTAGCAGCAAATTAGCGGCAAATCTTCTTGCTACCGGTGGAAGTTACGGGACTTATAAACAAGTTTTGGGTTTGAGCGGACAAATCGAAAATACATCTTTATCATTCAATGCCTCTAATCTGGATTCAGAGAATTTCTCTTCAGCAATTCCTGCAAATGCTGAACCAGGCTTTGACAAAGATGGATTCCATCAGAAATCCATGGTGTTTAATATTGGGCAGCAGGTCAGTAAAAAATTTCTGCTAAGAGGAAACTTCCAGGCTAACAATAATGCCGCAGATCTTGATAATGGTGCATTTGCTGATGCAAAGGACTATACCTATAGCAAATCTTCATTTCTGGCTGGAATTGGTGGCAAGCTCGATTTAAATAAAGCTGTTCTCAATTTCAATCTAAGCCAGAATAACCTTAGAAATAAATACAATAATCGGGGTTCACTAACCAATAATACAGGGAATATTACCCATCTGGAAACTAACCTTAATTATGCTATAAATAACTTTATTGATATTGCTAGTGGTATTTCCTACAGAAATCTGAGTACGGAACAGAAAAATCCATTTAGCCCGAGGTTGGTTGCAGATAATAATATCAAAAGTATGTTTTCTTCCGTTTTTATTAAATCTAAAATAGGTTTTCAGGCAGAAATTGGTGGCAGATATAATGATCATAGCACCTATGGAAGTAACTTTACTTATACTATTAATCCCTCTTACCTGATTGCAGACCGTTATAAGGTGTATGCTAACCTTTCCTCTGCTTACAGAGTACCATCTTTATATCAGTTGTTTTCACAATACGGAAATTTAGCCCTGAGTCCTGAAACATCCCGTACCTACGAAGCAGGTTTTGATCTTAATTTTACGTCGCAAATAAACCTCTCACTTTCTTATTTTAAAAGGGATATTGAAAATGTAATTGATTTTGGTCAGGTTTCTCCCGGTAAATTTGGGTATTTAAATCAAAATATGCAGAACGATAAAGGTTACGAAGTGGAATTAAGCTACAAACCGACTGGTTTACTAAATCTGAATGCTTATTATGCTTATGTTAATGGGGAAGTGACTACTCCGGTAGGAACATCATTTAATCTCTTCAGAAGACCAAAGAATTCTTTCGGATTGAATGCTGGATTAGATGTAAGCAAATCACTTAGCTTCAATTTAATTTATAAGTTTACCGGCGATCGCAGAGATCGTTATTTTGATGGTAAGACTTTCAAAACTGTTGAAGCTGAACTTGGTTCATTTAATTTACTGGACGTATATACTCAGTACAAAGTTTCAACCAGACTCAGCTTGTTTACAGATATAAAGAATGTGCTGGATCAAGATTATGTTGAATTCGCCGGTTATCAAACTAAAGGAATAAATTTTAACGCAGGATTTAAGTTGGATATCCGATAAGTATTAATGTAAATAATTAATAGCGATGGATGTAAATTCATCGCTATTTTTGTTTTAAGACAGATTAACATGAAGAAGGCAGTTTTATTCTGGAGTGCGGGTAAGGATTCAGCAATGGCATTAAATAGGCTTAAAAAAGATCCTCAAGTAGAAATACTGGGACTTGTAACCACCTTAAATAGTGATTTTAAGCGAATATCAATGCATGGATTAGCTGAAAAAGTACTTGACAGACAAGCTGAACAATTGGGATTTCCAATAATTAAAATGTGGGTTCCTAATCAGCCTGACAATTTTTCTTATGAAAAAGTCTTTCAAGTAACCTGCACACAATTAAAAGAAATGGGTGTTGATACCCTTGTATTTGGAGATATTTTTCTGGAAGATCTTCGGACGTACAGGGAGGATTTAGCATCAAAGGCGGGTTTGAAAACATACTTTCCTTTATGGATGAATAGTTCGATTGAGCTTCAGAAAGAGTTATTAGATGGAGGTTTTGAAGCTATTACTTGTTGTGTTCAATCTGACAAATTAGGGGAGGATTGGATTGGTAAACACCTAACTTTGAATTTCTTCAGAAAATTACCTCAGGGGATTGATCCATTCGGAGAAAATGGTGAGTTCCACACGTTTTGTTATAATGGGCCGGTTTTTCGAAAGCCTATAGCTTATGAAACGGGAGAAGTTGTATTCAGACCTTTGCAAATTAAACAAACAGACAGGGCTGAGGATACAGGGTTTTTATACCTGGATATTATTTGAATGAAGTCATCAAAGGTTCCATCCCACATGTTCGGCATAAAAGAATTTAATATCAACAGATGAAAAGAATTATTGTAATTACCGGAGCCGGTATCTCTGCTGAAAGTGGCTTGCAAACTTTTAGAGATTCTGGCGGACTGTGGGAAGGGCATAATGTATATGATGTAGCTACTCCCGAAGCCTGGACAAGGAATCCTGATCTGGTTCAAAAATTTTATAATGAGCGTCGAAAATCAGTAATTGCTGCTCAACCTAATCCTGCACATTATGCAATTGTAAAACTTGAAAAAATGTATGATGTGACGATTATCACTCAAAATATTGATGATCTTCATGAGCGTGCCGGGTCTTCAAAAATTATTCATTTGCATGGACAGATAACAAAATCTCAATCGGATAGAAACCCAAAATTGATCTATGATATTCCAGGATGGGAATTAAAAATGGGCGAACTGTGTGAATTAGGCTCTCAGTTGCGTCCACATGTCGTCTGGTTTGGAGAAGCTGTTCCAATGATAGAACTAGCAGCTGAACATTGCTATGAAGCTGATATTGTAATAGTAATCGGTACTTCACTTCAGGTTTATCCGGCAGCAGGACTTATTGATTTAGTGCCTACGAATTCGCAGAAATTTCTGGTGGATCCAAATGTCTTGGAAATATCTGCAAAAAATATTGAAATCATTCAGGAAAACGCTGCTAAAGCAGTACCTGAATTGATCGAGCGCCTTTTAACTCAATAAGTTAAATTCAACTCAATTGTGCCTTCAAAAGCTGGACTTGCTCATATTTTTTACTCAACGATATAGCTAGTTCAGCTTTGGGTAAAATTGCCTCTAAATTATCCGGGAGATTAGCATTATATTTATTTTAAGGTCAGTGCTTGAATCTGTTAAAATATATCCATCAAATAATGCATCAAAAATCAAGAAGAACTTTTTTGAAAAAATCAGCTTTAACTGCCGGACTCACAACTCTGGGCAACATAGGTTTAGCTGAATCCTTAGAAAGCAATCATAATCCGGGTACCACTCTTATCCCAAGGCAAAAATTTCCAAGAGAAGTTTGGATTGCAAGTTTTTCACAGGAAAAACTCTCTGCCGACACACCTGACAGCATGGTCAAAAGTGTGATGGAATCTCTAAAGGGAATTGAACCCTTTAGTCCTGATGTAGTATGCTTGCCTGAATGTCTTTACATTGCAAATACCAAAATGGATGGCAAGTTCAGTGTAGAACAAAGGATCAGTAAATCGGAGGAAGTGTTAGTTCTATTTTCTGAGTTTTCTAAAAAAAACAATTGCTATACTATCTGTGCAGTTGACACCCCGGCCGGACATGGAATGTTTTACATATCGGCTGTTGTGATCGACCGCCAGGGAAAACGTATTGGTACATATCATAAAATTCACCCTACTGAGGGTGAGATCCAAAGTGGTGTGATGCCTGGTCCGTTGTTTCAGGATGTGATCCAAACGGATTTCGGGAAAATTGGGGTGCAGATTTGCTTTGATTCCTTATGGGATGATGGATGGGAAATGTACCGTAAGCAGGGTGCTGAGATTATTTTCTTCCCCTCAGCATTTTCAGCAGGGCAAATGATCAACTCACTAGCCTGGAAGCATAAGTGTGTAGTGGTTTCAAGTACCCGAAAAGGAACGACTAAGATATGTGATATAACGGGAGAAGAATTGGCAAAAACAGGTTTCTGGAACCCGCAGCTTTGTTGTGCTCCGGTTAATTTGGAAAAAGCTTTCCTGCATCTATGGCCTTTTGTTCAACATTTTCCTGCGATTCAAAAAAAATACGGTCGTAAGGTGGATATAAAAGTATTCCATGAAGAAGAATGGGCTATTTTAGAAAGTTTATCACCTGATGTCCGTGTTAAGGATATTTTAAAAGAATTTAATCTTAAAACGCACGAAGAAGTTACTGCAGAAGGTGAAAAGGCACAAATAGAAGCACGCAGAATATAAAAATTATGTTTGAAAAATAATTCTCTAAATATTGTCAACCCAGATAGAAGGTTTAGGGATAAACAATTTTAAGTTTTTTTAAAATTCAAAACTTTACTCTGCTTGATGGCAAAGATCCTGTATAAAACCGCGACCTAAACTTTTGCCAGTCCGATAAATCTTTTGGATAGAAGATAAAATGTTCCAAACAAAATTGATGAAAACACCAAATTACCTATTAACATGTTTCTAAAGAAGGGAAGACCTGCGGCATAAGAAGTAAGGATACCCGAAATGTTGTGGGAGTACCTTGCGCTTGGGTATAGAAAAGCAAAATTAGTAATCAGGAAAAAAACTGACGCGCTTATGAAGGATGCTAAAATTACATTTGTTGTGTTAACTTTATTTCTGATCAGGAACCCACAGCCAACCATTGCAACGAAACCTGTATAAACCACCAGGCTGAATCCGTTTCCAATAAAGACATCTGATATTGCCATTGCTGCTATGGGTACTATAAATGCCAATCGTTTATCACTGAACTGTGCGCCGCCAAATATCGCCAAGGCACCAATAGCTGTAAAATTCCAGGTATGTGGAATTAAGTAGGGTAGTGCTCTGCTTAGAGCAGCTGCAATCACAAGAAGTGTTAATACTATAAAACGGGTGGAGTTGATAAGTTTCATACCTCAAAAATAACAAAAAATATCTTAGCTTTTAAAATGTGTTAAAATATATAAAAATGACTAAACTTCCCATAAATTTGGCACTTTTAGGCAATAAAATTATATTTTGTTGCATATTATAAAATATTGTTAATCAATGTTTTATAATAATTTATATTAATTATTTAATTAGCTACGTCAGAGATTTCCACATCAAAGTGAACTATATTACAAAATTTAATTTTGTTTATGAGTATAAACCACTATATATCAGTTCGTTATAATATGTTATTATCGTATCTTTTGAACGCTTCTATAAAATCATTCCTCATTTGATTAAAGCGTTCAGCCGCTGTTTTTATGAATTCGGAATCAAGTAACTGAAAAACTCCATTTACCCCTTCCGGGATGTCCAGTTCAGATATTTTATAGATTTGTTCAAAAGTGCCCTTCTCCAGTTTAATAACATATTTTTGATTCATGGAGAACAAGGTTATTTTAAAATCAGGATGTGGTAGTTCTGCTATAACTCTCATGATTTAGAATTTATTAACTTGTGTTGGATTTCTTTGATTGGGTCTTCTCCTTTATTGGTTCCTGATCCTGATATTAAACGGAATCTTACAAAAAGTTCTTCACTGTACCAGTTCAGTTTTCTGGTTTTTCTTATCACTTCTGCATGTTCAGGAGAGCCATATGCAAAGGTTTTCATACTTTCCATATCTTTCCATATCGACAGGGTAGCCTGCCTGAAAAATGGAGCTTCACCAATTCCAATGGAGCTTATAAAGCCCGGAGCTTTACTCATTATTACGGCTACAGGTTCAACATTGGACCAGAACTGAGTCAATTTACTGAACCTTATGGTCGCTCTTGTTAGAACAGCTACTGGTCCGGTATAGTTTGAATCATAATTATTCATTTTAAATGGGTCTTTACCATCCCATTTACCGTGACTACCTAAAGGAATACCTAGAAGGACCCATTGTTCGGTAGTAAATTTTTTCCACCACCAAGCAATAAATGAATTTTGCTGAAATTTTTTTAAATCTTCTTCTGATTTCCAAACTGTCATTAATGCCCATTGTTGCCAGTCGGGTGTCAGGTCAAATGAACCATTTTTGCCACATCCCATCAATTTCCAAAAAGTGCAGGCTTTGTTTAAAGAAAGTGGAATACGGTGAACTGCCATGGCAAGAATAGCGAGAGGAATGAATAATGGTCTGTATCTTACGATAATAAAGGAAACTAACATAATGTATATAAGAAATTCTGTTTCAGCCTCCAAAGGTAATTTATCTAGATGTATTCTTCTTGCGTATTTTCAACAAGCTTGACTATTTATCTAGGTATTAGCTGTGAATTAAAGTATTTACCTGATCTATGAGTTTAATTCTCAATTTCTTCTGATTTTAATTATTTTATTGGTTCAAAATGAGTATCAATGAATTTTGAATGGTAAATTTGCTTGATGGCTGAAGATTTAAGAATCATACTAGGAAGTAAAGAGAATCAATATGATTCAATATTACCTCAGATTTCATCTTTATTAGATGGAGAGTCTGATCAGATTGCTAATATGGCTAATGTTTGCGCTGCCCTCAAAGAACAGTTTAACTTCTTTTGGGTAGGGTTTTATATGGTAAAGGGTAATGAGCTGGTATTAGGGCCCTTCCAGGGGCCAGTTGCCTGCACTAGAATAAAGCTGGGTAAAGGAGTTTGTGGTTCTGCATGGGAACAGAAAAAAACCCTTATTGTCCCTGATGTTGACTTATTTCCGGGACATATCGCCTGCAGCAGTGCCTCAAAATCTGAAATTGTAATACCAATTATCAGAAGTGGGAAAGTGATCGGCGTTCTGGATGTTGATAGTGAAGAGTTAAATAGTTTTGATGAAACTGATGCTGATTATTTACTTGATATTCTTGAACTTATAAATTTTCGTTACTGAACCAAACTTTACATTAAGTATATTTTTTACTGTATAAAATCCGTTCGTAATAATTCTATACTAATTACAGAAACATGAAAACAAGATTATTGGCGATCATGAATTTAATAGCACTTGGATTTCAGTTATTGTTATCATATCTGGTTCAGGTAAAATCATTTTCAACTCAGGATGTAGGTCAGGTTTCTGCTAAATTTGATACCGTTTTTGCTCCTGCCGGGATTACTTTTGCTATCTGGGGCCTCATCTATATCTCACTGCTCGCTTTTTGTTTATTTCATCTTTACAAATCATTTTCAAAAGGTTCAAGCTGTCAGGTCAATCAGGATACCCAAAAAATAGGCTGGCTATTTGTTATTAACAATATCTCAACTGGGTTTTGGTTAATAGCATGGGTGAACGAACAATTACTGGTTTCTGTTATTCTGATGATGATTCAGCTTTTTACACTGATCAGGATCAGTATCAAAGCACATATTTCTAACCCTGAACGGTCTGTTCAGACAATGATTTTTACGCATTTTCCATTAAGCATTTATTTTGGCTGGATTTGTATTGCAAGCATTGCTAATATCAGTGCTTGGTTAAAATTTACTGGCTGGAATGGAATAGGAATTTCTGAAAGCTTTTGGGTTATAATTCTGATTGGAATAGCCACTCTTCTTTCTTTGTTTATCATTCTGGTCAGGAGAAATTTACCCTTCGGTTTTGTGATACTTTGGGCACTCTATGGCATTTTATTGAAACGAAAGCAAGTTGATTATCAATTGTTTGAGAATGTAATTAATGCTGCTTATGGAGCTTTTGCCATCATTCTTATTTTTATAATAATCAGAATTTTTAGAAAAAATAGTACTCAAGCACCTCTTAATTATTAATCCTCTTGCTTTTTCTTGCATTTGATCCATGTTATATTCATCCCTTGCCTGATGGTCATCGTTTCCCGATGCTCAAATATGAACTGATACCTGAACAGCTTTTACATGAAGGATTGATTAATTTTAACTCACTCTTTTCACCCGGAAAGCTCGATGAAGATATAATTCTTCAGACACATGAGCAGAACTATTGGGAAAGACTTCGGGATTTGAGGCTAAGTGATGCTGAAATCCGCAGGGCAGGGTTTCCATTAACTGCGAGTTTAATCGAAAGAGAAATCAGGATTGCCCGTGGTACCATTGATGGGAGTATTTATGCCTTAGAGCATGGAATTGCATTTAACATTGCAGGAGGTACTCATCATGCAGGTACTGACTGGGCCGAAGGCTTTTGTCTGTTAAATGATCAGGCGATTGCAGCTAATTACTTATTAAACAAATTTTTAGCATCCAGAATATTAATTATTGATCTTGATGTACATCAGGGTAATGGCACTGCAGAGATATTCAAAAACGAACCAAGAGTTTTTACTTTTTCTATTCATGCAGAGAAGAATTTTCCATTCAGGAAAGAAAGGTCGGATCTTGATATTGGTTTACAAGATGGGATCTCTGATAACGAATACCTAAATCTGTTAACAAGGAACCTAAAGATTGTAATTGAGTCATTTAAGCCTGATTTTATATTCTATTTGGCAGGGGTAGATGTTCTTGCAACTGATAAACTTGGAAAATTGAACCTTTCCAGAGATGGGTGCAAACAAAGGGATCATATGGTTTTAAGTTATTGCCGAAGTTTAAAAATACCGGTCCAGGTTAGTATGGGAGGTGGGTATTCGCCGAAAATTACGGATATCATTGAGGCCCACTGTAATACCTTCAGGGTTGCTAATGATTTATATTTTTAGATATTTGTAACACAAATCGATGATAGGTAAAAAGCTGATTTTCAATAAATTTAGTGTACATTTGCAATATGGAAAAGCAACATTTTACCCGTTACAGATTTGTTGATACAAGAACAGGCGATTTAATCAGATATATGAATATCAATGACCGCCTTGAAGATCATACTGAAAGACTAAAGAAAATGCAATCTCAAATTTTTAATGAAATCAGAATTCCGGTGGCATCAATTATATACGAGCTTGCCGAACCAGCTTCCTAGAAAAATAATGGAATCTGGTAAAGAGTAGAACAGCCGAAACCAGTAAGCCTAATGTCAGGCCGTACCAGATTCCATTTGCTCCCCATCCTAATACAATTCCCAGATAGTATCCTGCCGGTATACCGATTATCCAATAAGCTACGAAAGTAATCAATGTTGGTATGTTTACATCCCCAAGTCCCCTTAGTATTCCTAAACCCACAATCTGTGTTCCATCAAATAACTGAAAAAATGCTGCAATTATAAGCAGCTGTGCAGCAATACTTATTACTGCTTTATCTGAAGTATAAAGCAATGGCAAATATTCATTAAGTCCGGCAAATAGTAGTGCTGTTATAGCCATAAATATTAATACAATATGGTAGCTTGATATCGCCGAAAGTCTGAGATTGAGAAAGTCTTCTTTTCCGAAATTGTTACCCGACTTTATTGTTGCAGCGGCAGAAATACCACTTGCCATCATATAAGTAATTGCAGCCAGATTTATTGCAACCAGATGCGCAGCTTGTTCAATAGCTCCAATACTTCCTATTAAAATTGCAGAAACACTGAATGCACTTACTTCAAATGTATATTGAAGCGCAACAGGTGTACCAATCGTTAAAATTTTTAAGGATCTGAATTTATCTACTGATTTGTAAGTAAAGGATTTAAGATAATCTTTAAAATATTTTGATTTCAGTACATAAATGCACATCACTATTGCCATGATTATCCTGTCAATTAAGGTACTCCATCCAACGCCACGAACTCCCATGGGTTCAATTCCAAATAATCCCTTAACAAAAATGATTCCCAGACATACATTTATGAGATTCCCCCACAAGGAAATCATCATTGCCTGTTTTGTAAATCCTAAACCCTCGGCAAATTGTTTAAATGTCATGAATATCATCAATGGAATGATAGAGAAGCCCAATAAACCAAGATATGGCTTTGCTTGAACAACAACTTCAGGATCCTGATTCATTCTGTCAATAAAAAATAATGAACCGTAATAGATAAGCAGGTAGAGGAGTATTCCAATTATTGCATTAATCAATAAGCTATTTACCAGTAGTTTACCACATTCTTCATTATTGTTTCTTCCACTTTCCTGGGCGATTAATGGAGTTAAGCCATAGGATATGCCTAAACCTATAACCAAAGCAACAATAAAAATACTATTGACCAATGATACTGCTGCCAATGGAATAGTACCCGCAAAATGGCCCACAATAACACTGTCAGCAGTATGAACAAGCGTATGACCAAGTTGTGAAATAACAACCGGTATCGCGAGTGTCAGAGTGCTTTTATAATGAGATCTGTATTTAAAGTAAATTCGTTTCAATATACAATAGTTGAAATTTAAGTATTTGTATAATAGTAGTTTATACTATTCTATATTAAGAAGCAGTGTAATATTCTTCTTTTTCGGTTGTATGAAGTCGGATTACTCCGGAAAGTACCAGATTAACAAGAATACGGTGGGTTCTCCGCCTTGAAAGATTAAGCATCAGACTATATTCACGTGATGTGATACGTTCATGTTCATCCAAATATTCTAACAGTGCTTTTTCTTTAGAGGAATATTCAAGAAATACGCCCTGTTCATTATTTTCACGTTTCAGGACATCAATTACAATTTTACTTGCCAGCACACTTTTATCCTTAACACGAATATAAACCCACCATTTTTTATCTTCACCCAAAGCATAGTGGGGTTTTAATTCACTCTTAATTATTTCAGCAATAAGAACTGTTTTATCTTCAATATAAACTTCTTCAAATTTAGGATCGAGCGCTGGCTTACAATAAAAATGAGCTGCTCTGGTAATCATATATTTTTCTTCGTCTTCAGACTTGACGCCACTAATGGTTCCATCATCAGATACTCCAACCAAAAGTCTTCCACCTTTATTATTAGCGAATGAAACCATTGTTTTTGCGATTTTTTCGCAACTGGTTATTCGCTTTTTAAAGTCTTGTGTAACTCCTTCCCCTTCTAAAATTAGTTTCCTGATGTTCATGGTTATTAATCTTTAATACTTTAATAGGAAACAGTTTGTTCCTCTCTAATGAATAAGCTTCTAATGTATATTTCATTGATAACCGTTGCACAAAGTACTCCTTCAGAATTAAAAATATTCATAGGATAGGCTTTAACGAATTTCCCTTCAATTTCAAGTGTTGTCTTAGCCTCCATGATCTGCTCTTCACTTACAGAAATTGAAAAATACAAACTTGATGCCCCCGGTTTTAAATATTTAATTTCCGCCCTTTTTAGCCATACCCGACATTTTAAACCTCTTCTTCGTAAAATTTGATCAAAAAGGAGGGCAAAAAATGGGTCGGATGCGCTAAATATTGTACCCCCAAAGATTGTATGATTGTAATTACGATTTAAAATGCTTTTTGAAATCTTAACTTGAACTCCTGTGAAGCCTTTGTCAAATTTAATCACCCAGATTCTTTGAAAAAATAGAGGTGGATAAAATCGCATTGCCCATTTGAGCGTGTTTTCTGAAACAATCATC
>CAMCTU010000014.1 GCA_945878525.1 Sphingobacterium thalpophilum | reverse complement strand
AGTTGTTTAAGTTTTAATCATTCTGTTGAAATTCCATTGATATCCATTCCTTTCTCAACAAAATCTTTACAAATTGTGGAGTAAAAAACTTATGGTTACAATAAAGACCTTTCCAAATTAGCTAATTGTAGTATTAAATTTATGACTTAAAGCACAAATTTTCAACAAGATAGGCCTGATTCAACCCCCTGATTTTTTTGCTTTGTACCCTTCAGCAATTAGAATTGCTAAAACCTTATCACGAAAATCTCCCTGAATTATAATTTCACCCTCCTTTGAAGATCCACCAACTCCACATTTCTGCTTAAGCCTTTTACCAAGCTGCTCGAGATCTACCTGCTTTCCTACAAAACCGGTGATAAGTGTAACGGCCTTTCCGCCACGCTGTTTCCTGTCTAGTTGGACCCTCAGATCCTGAAGACTAGGTTCCAGGGTTTCCGAAACTTCAGATTCAAATGAAACATAACCAAAATCAGGATTTGTAGAATATACAACCCCCTGAAGACCTTTGTTCTTTTTTGACATATTAATTAAGGATGTTTAAAGAGTGCGGGTTAACTCCAATATTCAAAATAGTTCCCATAGAAAAAGGATCACCATCCAGATGAACAGCTGCTTCATGTGATCTCGTAATAATGATCTTACGACCCTGAATAATTTCCAAAAAAGTTGATTTGTGTGAATTCCGCCTAAACAATCGAAACGCTAAGGCCGGAAATTTATAAATCGGGAATGGTTTCAAGATGCAAACATCCAGTAAACCATCTTCCAGTGATGCAAAAGGTGATATATGGGCATTATTACCATATTGCGATGAGTTAGCTATACTTATCATAAAGGCCTTAAATTCATATTCCTTTCCATCAATAGTCAGATGATAATACTGAGAGTCATAATTAGAAACTTCTGAGAAAACTATCTTAATATAGTTACTTAGACCACGCTTAATGCTGTCTGCAAAACGTGAACTGATCTGAGCATCAAATCCGACACCTGCCATGTTAAAAAATTTCTTTCCGTTTAAACTACCAGAGTCAATTTTAGTAATATGCAGGTTATTGATTCTTTTTATAGCTTGTATATCACCAACAGGAATACCCAAAGATCTGGCCAGTCCATTACCTGATCCAAATGGAATGATTCCCATTAACTTGTCAGTTCCATCAACTTCTCCCGCTACCTCATTTATTGTACCATCACCACCCACTGCAACCAGAATATCTGCACCATTTTTGATTGCCTCAGCTGCCAGAACAGATCCATGACCTTGGTATTCTGTAAAGACACATTCAAACTCAAATTTGCTCTTATCCAGATATTTATCAATCTTTTCGGGAAAATTATATTTGGATTTTCCGGCTGAAATTGGATTAATAACAAATAAAATTTTTCTTTTCAACAAAATTTAGATTTTAACTCCAAAAATACTTTTAAATTTTTTAGAACATAATATTTATCCTACTTTTGAAGTGCAAAAAAGTGGATCGATTTGCGTTGATTGCAACCACGTAAAAAAAAGTGCTAAAACATTCTGCCGATTTTTACACCGATCAAAACTTCTATCCAAGTTTCTTTGCCATTGCAAAATCTTATATTTTTAAATTTTAATTGAACATTTATGCCTTATTTATTTACCTCCGAATCAGTATCTGAAGGCCATCCTGATAAAGTGGCTGACCAGATCTCAGATGCCTTAATTGACAACTTTTTAGCCTGGGATCCTGATTCCAAAGTTGCCTGTGAAACCTTAGTTACAACCGGACTTGTTGTATTAGCAGGAGAAGTAAAATCTCAAACTTATCTTGACGTCCAAAAAATTGCAAGAGAGGTAGTGCGTAAGATCGGATACACCAAATCTGAATATATGTTTGAAGCTGATTCATGTGGGGTAATTTCTGCCATACATGAACAATCCGCTGATATCAATCAGGGAGTAGACAGAGTTAAGAAACAAGATCAAGGCGCTGGCGATCAGGGAATGATGTTTGGTTATGCTACTGTTGAAACTGATAACTATATGCCATTGGCATTAGACCTTGCCCATAAGATATTAACTGAACTTGCTGCACTCCGCAGAGAGAATTCATCCATCAAATATCTGCGCCCGGATGCAAAATCTCAGGTAACTATTGAATATAGCGATGATCACAGACCAATTCGCATTGATGCCATAGTGGTTTCCACTCAGCATGACGACTTCGACACAGAAGTTAATATGCAGAAAAAAATTCAGCAGGACATTGTTTCTATTTTGATTCCAAGAATCAAAGCTCAACTTAAACCAGAGCTTCAGGCGCTGTTCACTGATGCAATCAAATATCATATTAATCCGACTGGAAAATTTGTAATTGGCGGACCTCATGGAGATACCGGATTAACTGGTCGTAAGATTATTGTAGATACTTATGGTGGAAAAGGTGCACACGGTGGTGGTGCTTTTTCAGGTAAAGATCCTTCAAAAGTGGATCGTTCAGCAGCTTACGCAACCCGTCATATTGCTAAGAACCTCGTGGCAGCAGGTGTTTGTAATGAAATTCTGGTACAGGTATCTTATGCAATTGGTGTAAAAGATCCTATGGGAATCTTTGTTGATACTTATGGAACAGCTAAAGTCGATCTAAATGATGGAGAAATTGCACAAAAGATATCTGCAATATTCGATATGACTCCTTATGGAATCGAAACCCGTTTAAAGCTTCGTAATCCAATATATTCTGAAACTGCTGCTTATGGACACATGGGCCGTCAAAGCGAAGTTGTAACTAAAACCTTCTCTGGAAACAATGGAGAAAGCAAAACTGTAGAAGTTGAGCTATTTACCTGGGAAAAACTAGATTATCTTGATCAGGTTAAAAAAGCCTTTAATCTGGCTTAATACCTTTTTTTAATTATTCAAAGCCTTCTTTCTTCAAGAAAGAAGGCTTTTTTGTTTAATATTGTACTGATGTAATTGTATGGCATCCCCGCCATGTATATAAATGAATATTGGCTCAAACAATTCTGCAAATGCAGGAAACCAAATAATAATGAACTGATGAAAAATCAGGATATAAATCCATGGATAACACTTTCAAGTCAAAAAATCTATGAAAATCCATGGATAAGTCTGACTGAACATAAAGTAATTAACCCGGGTGGTGGAAATGGGATTTACGGTGAAGTCCATTTTAAAAATTTAGCAATAGGCATTATCCCATTGGACAAAGATAATAATACCTGGCTAGTTGGACAGTATCGCTATGCTCTAAAGCAATACAGCTGGGAAATTCCTGAAGGTGGTGGTTTACTTGATGATGATCCGCTTTTGAGTGCAAAACGGGAATTACTGGAAGAAACTGGAATTAAGGCAGATGAATGGATAGAGATTCAAAAAATTCATTTATCCAATTCTGTAAGTGATGAACTGGGTCTTATTTATCTTGCTAGACAACTCAGCTTTGGAGAATCAAGTCCGGAGGAAAGCGAAGATTTGATTGTTCGTAAATTACCCTTTGAAACTGCCTATCAAATGGTTCTAAATGGAGAAATAACAGATTCATTGAGTGTTGCTGCAATTTTAAAAGTAAAAATTTTGTCTATTCAGGATAAAATGGCATAATTGATGTTTACTCAATAGTTCAACAATATATATGAATAAAGTTTTAGGCTATATTTTTTCACCGATCCACTATTTGGTTTTTGGATTTTTTATCTGTCTTTTCCACCCAATACAATGGGTATGTTTTAATTTAGGTGGACAAAAAGCGCATAAAAAATCTGTCGATTTACTTAATTTCTTTCTGGTAGGTACCTATTATCTTATGGGAAGTTTAATAAATTTTAAAAATACTTACCAGTTACCCTCGCATCGGCCGATTATCTTTATTGCCAACCATCAAAGTTTATACGATATTCCGCCTTTAATTTGGTTCCTCAGGAAGTATCATGCTAAGTTTATTTCAAAAATTGAATTAACCAAAGGAATTCCGAGCATTTCATTCAACTTAAAATATGGCGGTGGTGCCAATATTGATAGAAAAGACAGTAAACAAGCCGTTGCAGAGATTATTAAACTGGCAGAAAGAATGAGAAAAAATAATTGGTCTACAGTTATTTTTCCGGAAGGAACCCGCTCAAAGGATGGTAAATTAAAACCATTTGCTATTGGTGGTGTGGCAACAATATTGAAAACAGCACCAGATGCACTTATTGTACCAATTGTGATCAGAAACTCATGGAAACTAGTACAGTTTGGTACTTTCCCATTAAGCTTTGGAGAAAGAATGAGCTGGGAGGTTCTGGAACCTCTTGAGCCTGAAGGAAAATCAATGGAAGAAATTATGAGCTATGCAGAATTGGCGATAAAAGAGGGTCTTTAAAATTAACCTGAGTTCATCATAAAATTTTTTAACACTGTTTTGGATTGAATAAATTTATCTTTTTTAGAAAGCAGGGTCCTTGACTCATTTGTCGAGCTAGTCCAGTGTTCTGCCCTAGTTTTTGCCCATAAATTGCTTTTGAGATAAAATTTTGCACAGACAAAAAACTAAAGTTGTCACCCGGGTTTAATTACAGGTGCTTGGACCTTTTGCCGGGCCCACCGTCCCAATGAAATACAACCCCGGGTAATATAAACCTTGCCGGAGGAGATTCCAGCTGTCGCTGGAATGACAACAATATCTTGCCGGAAATACTCTGGAGGAAAGGGCTGAAATGACCTATAACACACAGACATTGGTTTAAATAAACAAATTATGGTTGCTCCAGAGCCTATTTTGATTTATTACAACCGTATTATTATAACCTTCCTCTAACTCAGGTTAAATTAATCTAATCAGTCCTATCCAATATTCTTGTCTTCAATCTGCTTAAAAAAGTAATCTCTGTAAGTATCACCTATTGGAATAATCTTATCTCCAATCTGTATTCTGCTTCGCTCTATACTTTCAATCTTACCCAATGAAATGATATAGGACTTATGAACCCTAATAAATGATTTTGGAGGCAGTGATTCCTCCATCTTTTTCATATTCTGCAGAGTAATTATTCTGCCTGTTCCTGTATAAATCGATATGTAATCTTTTAGTCCCTCTATGTAAAGTATATTGTCAAGATATATTTTCTGAATCTTATGTTCAGTTTTTACAAAAATAAAGTCATGATTGTTTTGCTGCGTTGATTGCAATTCAGGAATAGATGAGTGATTATTCCCCTTAGTCTGAAGAACCTTTTGAGCTGCTTTATAGAAACGATCAAAAGCAATTGGTTTAAGTAGATAATCAACCACATCAAGATCATATCCATCAAGTGCATATTGTGAGTAAGCAGTGGTGAGTATTACATCACATTTGCCATTAATTATCTTAAGAAATTGAATCCCTGTAAGTTCGGGCATCTGAACATCGAGAAAAACAAGATCTATGGCCCCGCTTTGAACCAAGGACAAACCCTCAATGGCGCTGATTGTTGTTTTCACCAAAGTTAAAAATGGAACTTTTTTGATATAATCCTCAAGAATATCTAAGGCCAGCGGCTCATCATCAACTACCAGACAACGTATCATTTTATAAATTTAGATATAATTCGCAATTATAAATATCATTCTTATCCTGAATATGAAGTTCATAATTGTCTTTATACAATAGATCCAGTCTTCTGCGGACGTTTTGCAGACCTATCCCCCCAGTTTCATCCTTGTTCTGATTGCTCATTTTATTGATTGTATTGAAGAATAATTTGCCGGGCTCTATATTCAAAAGTATACTTATAGGAATCTCTTTATCGGTTACTAATCCGTGTTTAAAAGCATTTTCAACAAATGAAATAAGTACCAAAGGAGTAATCTTTTGGGTATGAACCACACCTGTAATTTCAAAATTAATATAGGTAATACCTCTAAATCTTAATTTCTGAAGTTCAATGTAGTTTTCCAGGTATCTTATTTCATCTACAAGAGCAACTTTATCTTCATTACTTTCATAAAGCATATATCTCATCATCTCAGAGAGCTTTAAAATCGCTTCAGGAGTTTTCTCAGATTTCTGGTATGCCAGTGAATAGATGTTATTCAATGAATTAAACAGGAAATGCGGATTAATCTGGGATTTTAAAAAGGCCAGCTCCGATATTAACTTTTCATTTTCGAGATTACTTCTGATCTTATCATTTAAAAACCAATCTGTAATAAACTTTAAAACGGCGCTAATGAAGATAAAAAGACAACTTACAAATGCAGTACCCATAAAATAGTCCCAGAATGCCATGATATACTTCCCGGAATCCCGCTTAATTACTACATCATAGAAATAATAAGCCAAGCCACATTTCACAAATGATGAGATTAGCACTAAGCAAAGTATGACAATTGCGCACCACAAATATTTTTTACGGTTCAAAAATGTAGGAAGGATGAACAGATAATTAATATAAAATACAGTGATATTAATTATTCCGAAGTAGACAAAAAAAACCACGGTCTTATGCTCAATCTTACCATTACTACTCATAAACATGAAGAGTAATAGTAATGTGATCCAAACAAGAATATGAGTATAAGCCCGCAAAGATTTATTCATAATCGAAAATAGGTTTTCCCCAGCTCTAAAGTATCCGGATTCGACCAACCGGCGAAATCAATCTACCAACATGCAAACACGAGCTATAAATTTCTTGATGCATGAATAGCGCCGTTGGTATGTAAAAATTGCCCCTTGGTCTAATAGATTTTGTGAACAGATTTTTTAGTTATTTATTTGTTTTATCAAAAATAGAAAATATGAAAAAGTTAACTAATTGCGTGTCTCCATTCATCATGTTACTTGTGCCATTATTCCTGCTTATCGGATTATTGCTTAAAAATATTAACAACGAAATCCCCATTGAAAAACAGAGCGCCGGGTTAGAACTTAAGATGCCATCACTCAGGAGCCTTGTGAGCAATGTCATCAAATAATCAATTGTGTCGTCATTAATAATAGAAACCAGAAATCTTTCTTATCACTTCGGCACTGAGCTTGTTCTTGACCAGGTCTCACTTAAGGTCAGAGAGGGAAGTATTTATGGATTCCTTGGGCCAAATGGTGCCGGAAAAACAACTACCATAAAGGTATTGCTTAGTTTACTCCAGACTGACAATGAAAAGGTATTCCTTTTTGGAAAGGATCTGAATAAAAACCGAATAGAAATACTATCAGGCATCGGTTCGCTAGTCGAACAACCTGCAATATATGCTCATTTATCTGGTAAAGAAAATCTATTAAACAGAGCATTACTGCTTCGTGTAAATGCCAGCAGAGTGAGTGAAATACTCGATTTGGTAAGTCTTAAAGAACATGCCAATAAAAAGGCGGGAAAGTATTCCTTGGGAATGAAACAGCGGCTTGGAATTGCCCTAGCACTTCTTAATGATCCGAAATTACTTATTCTGGATGAACCCACTAATGGTCTGGATCCAAATGGAATAATTGAAATCAGGCAATTAATACGGAAACTGGTGGAAGAAAGAGGGAAGACCGTTTTCATTTCAAGTCACTTGCTTTCGGAAGTAGAAAAAATGGTCAGCCATATTGGAATAATAAACCGGGGAAAGTTACTTTTTCAGGGAACAATTGAGGAGCTAAATAATCTAAGCAAGAAACAGCTTGAAATTCAAACCAATAATCTTATCAGTTCGAAGGAACTTCTATGTAAACACGGTCATCAGGCAGAAATTTCAAAAGATAAAATCCTCATTCCTTACCAAACTTTAGATCAAAGTGCAGAAATTAATAGTCTGCTTGTCAGGAACGATCACAAGGTTTATCATTTGGGGTTAAGTAAACAAAACCTGGAAAATTTATTCTTATCCATTACTCAAATATAAAATGAAGGGTTTTTTACTTTCACTACAATCTGAATACTATAAAACAAGGAACACTCTTGCTTTTTTTTCAGCAATCTTACTTCCCCTAATTTTATGTGCATTAATTACAGCAGGCTTTTACACCCATGCTGATAAAATAGTAACCCTATCTGCCAAAATGCAATGGTTTAGGTTCAGTGGATCATTTTTAGGGGTAATGGGTAGTCTGATCCTTCCAATTCTAATTATTTTCCAGACATTTTCCGTTAATAATATGGAACATCGGGCTGAGATGTGGAAAAGCCTTTTTTCTCTTCCAATACCAAAGTGGAGTATTTACTCGGCAAAATACCTTTATATCATATTTTTGAATGCACTCTGTTTAAGCTTATTTGCCAGTTTTATTATTATTTCCGGTTTATTGTTGAATTTTCTAAATCCAGAATTGAAATTCAATCAGTTTGATATTTCAGGTATCCTTTTCAAACTACATCTTAAACTTTTCCTCGCCTCGCTCGGAATTTTATCCATTCAATTTCTTTTTGGTTTGCTTTGGGCTGATTTCTTAAAGCCAATGGGTATAGGTTTCGTACTTACTGTTTTCGGAATAATTACTGCGAATTTAGGATGGGAATATGCCTATGCAATTCCATATACTCATCCGATACTTGCTTTACAAAGTATGATGGTACAAGTTCTGAATAATAAGAATGAATTATTGGAGTTCGAGCTGTTTAGTAAGGAGATTTATGTAAGCCTTATCGTAGCAGTTCTAACATTTATCCTTGGGTATTTTGTTATTATAAAACGGAGTATTAAATAATCATCTAACCGACCTTGGAATTACTACCAAACTTTCATGTCCTTCATCATCTACCGATTGAACGCCAAAATAATAATTGTCTTTTGAATAATTAAGACTGGCAGTATTGCCGGTAATATAGAATTTCTTTTCCCAAACCGGACTGGTAGTCTCTCTCATAACCACATAATATCCAGACGGTTTTTCACCGACTGGACTCTCCCATTTAAGTACAGTTTTATTGGTCAGGCCACTGGTGAGAATACCCACATTCAAAGGCTCCTGTGGAGCAAGAGCAAGATTTGCCAGAGAAGCAAGATTCATTCTTGTAACTTTCTGAGCGTAACCATAATCTACAAAATCAGGTAGGTCTCCGTAATCCACGCCGTTTTCTTTCCTTACATCCTGATGCTGACGGTCAAAATCCTCATTCATTTCAGTAATTCGGATACCTGCAAAACCCTGCTGAGAAAATGGGGTATGATCACCCCCTCTAAGATATCTGTCACGACGATAAATCAGTTTCACATTTAACTGATCCACGTATCTTTCAGAAACCTCCTTGATATAGCGTGCAAACTGACGTGCCTGACCATCATTCTCAGATCCGGTACTGGCTCTTCGGCTAGCCTCAGTCGGGCTTTCAGTAACTGATACTCCTTCACTAAATATTCGTACACTATTGTTATCCTTTATGCCAGTTTCCATGCCATAAGTATTTCCAATAATATCATTCGTAATCATTCCAGCCAAATTCCATTGCTCGTCTTTTGCTCTTTTCGCAAGATTTACTGCACCATATAGACCTTGTTCTTCTGCAACCATAGCTACAAAGATTATGGTGCAGTTAAATTTATACTGACTCATTACACGTGCTAATTCCATTGCAGCGGCAGTTCCCGAAGCATCGTCATTTGCACCCGGAGCGAAAATTTTTGAATCGTTAACATCAGATGCCCTTGAATCATAATGGCCTGAAACAATAAATATCCGCTCATCAGACGGGTCTATACCCGGAAGTATTCCCAAAACATTTTTCATGACAGTTGGGCTGGCAATTCTGCGGCCGTCGGCAGCTTGGGTAAATGTATCGAATTCAACCTTTAATCGACCGCCTGAGGCTTTTGAATAACGCTCCAACTCTGATTTGATCCAGTTTCGGGCTGCACCAATTCCAGAAGTGGTACTTGTTGTATCACTCAAACTGTGTCTTGTTTCAAAAGTCACCAGTTTTCTGACAATCATTTCTATATTCTTTTTAGATACTTCATCCACCATTTTTTTGATCTGCTGGTCTTGCCTAATTATCACGGTTTGTGACCAGCACTGAAGTACTGAAAAAAATAAAATTAAAGCCAAAAGATATCTCATTATTTCAAATTATTTTTTTCAAACCTAAGAAATTGGACTTGAATTATTAATCGAATGTATAAGTTTGTTACCTTCAATATTAAAAATTGATTGTTGGCTATCAATGCCCGCGCAGAACTGTTGAGTACTAACCATTATAAACAAAAATTAACTATGAAAAATTATTTACTGGCTGTTTCGTTTTCTATCGGAATTATCAGCAATCTTTTTGCACAACAGGAAGTTGTGGATCAGGATTTAATTCAAAAGATCCGGAGTGAAGGTTTGAACAATTCTCAGGTAATGAAAACTGCTTTTTACCTAACCGATGTTTCAGGTCCCAGACTTTCCAATTCACCTGGATTGAGACGAGCGCAAGATTGGGCTATAAACACGCTAAAATCCTATGGTTTACAAAACGTTAAATTAGAACCCTGGGGGAAATTTGGAAAGGGCTGGCAGGTTGAAAAAACTTATGCTGCCATGACTGCACCATACTATCAAGCTATCATTGCTTCACCAAAGGCATGGACCCCCGGAACAAATGGTCCTGTAAAATCAGAGATTGTACTCATTGATATCAGCAAGATTGATACCATTCAACAACTGGAATCTTTTAAGGGAAAACTAAATGGTAAGATTGTGATCTTTGATTCTCCAACGGTTTTATCTACTACCTTTAAAGCTGACGGGAAACGTTATACTGAAGAAGAACTAAGTGCTTTAGCTGCACCTTCTGTTGAAATGGCCAGACCAGGCAGATCATTTACACCTGAACAAATGGCTCAGATCCGTAAGAGTCGTGCAATGAGGACAAAGATCACCGATTTTTTGAAGGCAGAAAATGCAGCCCTATTACTTAGTCTGAGCCGTGGAGCTCATGGAACTTTGTTTACTACTAACGGTGCTTCATACGCTGAGGATGCTCCAACGGTACTTCCGGAGCTTGAAATGTCATCTGAAGACTATCTGCGAATCATTCGCCTGATAAAGGGGGGTATTAAAGTGGAATTGGAAGCTGATATAAAAACTCAGTTCTTTAGCAATGATCTACAGGGTTATAATGTAATTGCCGAAATTCCGGGCACTGATAAAGATCTGAAAGATGAAATTGTTATGCTGGGTGGCCACTTAGATTCATGGCATGCGGCTACAGGTGCTACTGACAATGCCGCCGGATGTGCTGTAATGATGGAAGCAGTAAGAATTATTAGCTCCCTGAATTTGCGTCCGAAAAGAACCATACGAATCGCATTATGGTCATCTGAAGAACAGGGCTTACATGGCTCAAGGGGATATGTTGTCAATCATTTTGGGGATCCAAAAACCATGGTTTTAAAACCAGAGCATAAAAAGATTTCAGCATACTATAATCTGGATAATGGCACTGGGAAAATCCGGGGTATATACTTACAAGGAAACTCTGCTGCCGGACCAATATTTCAAACGTGGTTGAATCCATTTAAAGATCTGGAAGCCAGTACCGTAACTCATCGAAATACAGGGGGAACAGACCATCTTGCATTTGACGCCTTAGGAATTCCAGGATTTCAATTCATTCAGGATGAGATTGACTATGATACCCGGACTCATCATACTAACATGGACACTTACGATCGTTTGATTGCGAATGACCTAAAGCAATCTGCAACAATAGCGGCTGCATTTGTTTATAATACGGCCCAAAGGGATTTAAAAATCCCAAGAAAGGAACTTCCAAAATCAACGGCTACCAATTAAATGTAGGGCTAAACAGAAAAGTATCCATGGATGCTTTTCTGTTTAATCTAAGAGGAATTCCTGGTGCCTTTCTGGAATTTCGACTATGGGAAAACCCTTCGTCAGAACTTTATCTCTGAAGTTCTGCTGAACATCAAATTCGCCATGTACCAGAAATACCTTTTTAACCTTTGATGGATCCTGGCAGGAGATAAACTGCAACAAATCATTATAATCACCATGAGCACTCATAGAACGAACAGACCTTATTTCTGCTCTTACCGGAAACTCTTGTCCAAAAATAGTAACTACATCATGTCCTGCTGCTAATCTTCCACCCAATGAATTTGGTTCGCAATAACCAACCATTAGGATAGTATTCTTTTCATCCGTAATGCTATTTTTAATATGATGTTTAACCCTGCCAGCCTCTGCCATTCCTGAGGCAGAAATGATTACACAAGGCTCTGGGTCATTATTCAAAGCAATTGAATCCCTTATTTCCTGTATTAAATTCAGATTTTTAAAATTAAAAGGATCATCATCGTGAAGCATGACTTCCTGAACGTGTTTATTAAAATTCTCAGGATGGCTTTTAACTACATTTGTAGCCTTAATAGAAAGAGGACTGTCAACATAATATTTAACATCGGGAAGTATTCCCCTTTCTTCAAGATGATTCAATGAATAGAGTAATTCCTGGGTACGCCCAACACTGAATGCCGGTATAATAACTTTACCACCTCTTAAAATGCAGGTCTGATAAATAATTTCTTTAAGTAAATCTTCTGCAGGTTCTGCATCCTCATGTAAACTATCTCCATAAGTAGATTCTAGTAGTATATAATCTGATTGAGGGAAAATCTCGGGCGATTTGAGGATCATATCTCCATAACGACCAACATCACCACTAAATGTTAAGCGAATTGTCTTTGCATCCTCCTTTATTGAAAGATGAACGGCTGCACTACCAATGATATGTCCGACATCTGTTAGAAGAATAGTGATATCATTATTAATCTGATGTTCTGTATTATAATTTAATATTTTAAATTGGCGCAACGCAAGCATCGCATCTTCTTCTGTATACAGTGGTTTCAGCAAGTTCAAACCCTTGCGCTTCCTGTGTTTATTACTATACTCTGAGTCTTGCTGCTGAATTCTGGCAGAATCCATAAGTAAAATTCTAGCCAAGTCCATAGTTGCTGCGGTACAAAAAATATCGCCTTTGAATCCCTCAGCTATAAGGCGAGGAATCAATCCGCTATGATCAATATGGGCATGGCTTAAAATAAGATAATTTATATTTGCAGGATTAAATCCAAAATGCTCATTCAGCTGATCAGTTTCTTCGCCCATACCTTGAAACATTCCACAATCAAGCAAAATTTTTGTCCCATTATCTAAAGAAATCAAATGTTTACTCCCAGTTACATTCCTCGCAGCACCATGAAAACTTATTTGCATATTTCAGAATTTAAATAGTTCAGAATAATCTAAAATTACGCTATTAATGCCAATATTCTTCTAAAACTGACAAAAAGAAAGACGTGATGAAAATCAGTATAAACAAAAAAGGGGATCAAATACACTGATGCATTTGATCCCCTTTTGTTCTGAGAAAAAATTAAGCTTCTTCCTGCTTAATTAAATTAGCCGTAAAATAGTCACGGTTCATTCTGGCAATATTGGTTATTGAAATTTCCTTTGGACACTCGGCCTCACAAGCCCCCGTATTGGTACAACTTCCAAAACCTTCAGCATCCATTTGTGCAACCATTGCCTGAACCCTACGATAACGTTCTGGCTGACCTTGTGGTAATAATGCTAATTGAGAAACCTTAGCTGAAACGAAAAGCATTGCTGAAGCGTTTTTACATGCTGCCACGCAAGCGCCACATCCAATACAGGTTGCAGAGTTAAATGCTTCATCAGCAATAACTTTAGGTATTGCGATTGCATTAGCATCAGGAACTCCACCGGTATTTACTGAAACAAAACCTCCGGCAACCTGAATACGATCGAATGCGCCCCGATCTACAGCCAAATCCTTAATTACAGGAAATGCTTCAGCACGCCATGGCTCAATTACCACAGTATCATTGTTATTAAAAGAGCGCATATGCAACTGACAGGTGGTAATACCCTGCTTCGGACCATGTGGCCTTCCATTGATATGAAGTGAACAGGATCCACATATTCCCTCGCGACAATCATGATCGAAATGTATCGGGTCATCGCCCTTTCTGGTCAAATCTTCGTTGACTACATCAAGCATCTCCAGGAATGACATATCGGGAGATACATGATCAGCCTGATAGGTAACGAATTTACCCTTAGCATCAGCATTTTTCTGACGCCAAACCTTTAACGTCAAATTCATATTTTTACTCATTTTTATTGAGATTTGAGATGTGAAACATTAGATATGAGATATAAATTCTTACCTGTTGTCTCAATCTTGGTTTTTATTATTGAGATTGATTTGAAATTCAAGACTATTTTATCTCAAATCTCAATTCTCATATCTCCTGTCTTATTTATAACTTCTCTGTGATAATTTAATATTCTCGAAAACCAGTTCTTCCTTATGCAAAACCTCTGGCTGGTTGTCTCCTTTGTATTCCCATGCCGCGGAGTAAGCGTAATTTTCGTCATCACGTAATGCCTCGCCTTCTTCAGTTTGACTTTCCAGACGGAAATGGCCACCGCATGATTCCTCACGGTCAAATGCATCATCAATCATTAATTCACCAAGCTCAAGAAAATCGGCAACGCGACCGGCATTTTCAAGGCTCTGATTGAATTCATTATTAGTACCTGAAACCCGGGCATTTTTCCAGAAATCTTCGCGAAGCTCACGGATCATATTTTTTGCCTTGATCAAACCTTCTTTATCTCGGGCCATTCCGCAGTATTCCCACATAATATGACCCAATTCACGATGATATTCAGTTACCGTTTTTGTCCCTTTTAGTGATAACAATTTATTTACCCTATCTATGACATTACTTTTTGCTTCTTCAAATGCAGGGTGCTTGGTATCAACTACATTCGGACCAATTGTAGCCAGATAATCTCCTAAGGTATAAGGAATGACAAAATACCCATCTGCAAGTCCTTGCATCAATGCGGATGCTCCGAGGCGGTTGGCACCATGATCTGAGAAATTGGCTTCACCAAGACAGTATAATCCCTTAACGGTAGTTTGCAGATTGTAATCAACCCAAAGTCCACCCATAGTGTAGTGAACTGCAGGATAGATCCTCATCGGTTGTTTATATGGATTCTCATCTGTAATCTGCTGATACATATCAAAAAGGTTACCATATCTTGCACGAACAGCATCTTCCCCCAGACGTTCAATTGATTCAGCAAAATCTAGGTAAACTGCTATACCGGATGATCCCACACCGCGACCTTCATCTACAATTTCCTTGGCGTTACGGGATGCCACATCTCTTGGAACAAGATTACCAAATGCAGGATATTTACGCTCCAGGAAGTAATCACGATCCTCTTCTTTCAGATCAGCAGCTTTAATTTCACCATTTCTAATCTTCTGAGCAGATTCTACAGTCTTTGGCGCCCAAACCCGACCATCATTACGTAATGATTCAGACATCAGGGTTAGTTTCGACTGATGATCTCCGGTTACAGGAATACAGGTTGGGTGAATCTGAGTAAAGCATGGATTTGCAAAAAATGCACCACGTTTATGTGCTTTCCAGGCAGCTGTGACGTTGCAGCCCATAGCATTGGTTGAAAGGTAAAATACATTTCCATACCCACCCGTGCATAAAAGTACAGCATGAGCAGCATGGGTTTCAATTTCACCAGTTATCAGATCTCGGGTTACAATACCTTTTGCTTCGCCTTCAATCTTTACCACATCCATCATTTCATGCCGGGTATACATTTTTACTTTCCCTAAATTGATCTGACGATTCAAAGCTGAATAAGCTCCCAATAATAATTGTTGTCCCGTTTGACCTCTTGCATAGAAGGTACGAGAAACCTGTGAACCTCCAAATGAACGATTATCCAGCAAACCACCATATTCCCTCGCAAAAGGTACCCCCTGCGCCACACACTGATCTATAATATTTACAGAAACCTCAGCAAGACGATAAACATTTGCCTCACGGGAACGGTAATCACCGCCTTTTATGGTGTCATAGAATAAACGATGTACACTATCCCCGTCATTCTGATAATTTTTTGCAGCATTTATACCACCCTGTGCAGCAATTGAGTGTGCTCTTCGGGGGCTATCCTGATAGCAAAAAGCCTTCACATTGTAGCCAAGTGCAGCAAGGGATGCAGCTGCCGAAGAACCTGCCAAGCCTGTGCCTACAACTATAACTGTATATTTCCTTTTATTAGCCGGATTAACCAGCTTCAGGTTGAATTTATGTTTAGACCATTTTTGGGCTAAAGGACCTTCTGGTATTTTAGAATCTAATTTCATCTCAGAAATTTATTTTAATCCCGATTTCCCGGGTAATGTGTAATCCTATTTAAAGAAAAAATATAATGGCATTGCTGCAAAGGCAAGAGGAACTAAAACCCCAAATACCCAGACACCAATAAATCGAACCATAGGCAAAAACCTGTTATTGTTCCAGCCAATAGTTTGAAATGCGCTTCTGAAACCATGTATTAAATGGAAAGAAAGTGCCGCCATGGCAATCACATACAGTAAGACATACCACCATGTTTGAAATGAATTATTTACAATCTTGTAAAGATCTTTAGAAATAACAATCCTTTTACCCGCCTGCACGTCAGTTACTTCTGAATGCACAAGTCGATTTGCATCATAGGGTAGCTCTGAAACCTTAATATCATCTGGTTTATCCAAACTGATCTCATATTTGGCATAAGGTAAATCAGCATTATGGTATTTCCACCAAAAATCTCCCATATGAACCACAATGAAAACCAATAAAATAGTACCCAAAATTCCCATATTGCGTGAAGTCCATGGACTGTTTTGACTCCCTGCTTGTTTTGCATAAGCTATTGGACGGGCTTTTCTATTACCTGCACTTATAATCAAAGCATAAAGTGCATGGATAATAATTGATGCATACAACAGATAAGAAACCACCTTGATTGGTGTAAAATGTGTCATGAAATAGGCATAGGCATTAAAGGCCTGACCTGCATCATCTTTAAACAACTGAAGATTCCCAACTAAGTGCACAATCAGAAAAGTGCACAGGAATAAACCTGTTAAGGCCATCACCAGCTTCTTCCCCAATGAGGATGAGAACGTTTTTGCGAGATTGCTCATTACCTTGTTCTTATTATTTTAATTATTTAAAAAGCAAATTTATCATTATAACATAAAAATCACGTAAATCCAACCAAAGGAGTAAGCGATTTTATCTATTTAGAAACAATCTAAATTTTATCTGATGGATTATAGGTTTTCTCTCCACAATTCCAACATTGAAATAAAGTCATTTTAAAAACAAGACAACTCTTGCAGCGTTCAAAGCTTGAATTAATTACCGTGTGATAAAGTGGTAAAAAAATCAAGAAAGCCTCTCCACTTTATTGGAAAGGCCTTCATTAAAATTAATTATGTACGTTTATCTAACCTGAAACTGATATCTGATCTGCATTCCATCCGGACTTATCGCATTCACGGTTGCCATGTTATTTCTTCCGGCGGTAATTGCGCTTTCAATATCTTCAGTTTTATTGATCGGACGACCATTGATTGAGGTAATGATTGTACCCTGAACGAGATCAAGCTGATCAAAGAATCCACCTGGTTTAACACTGGTGACCAATACTCCTGAAGTAATTTTATATTTCTTCTTGACAGCTTCAGACGCCGGCGCAAAGCTTGCCCCAAGATTTTTTGTAACCACACTTGACGAATTGCTTGCTGTTTTAACAGATTCTTCACCTTTCAGAGTTACATTGGTTGTTAATGTCTTACCATCTCGCAAATAAGAAAGCTGAACTTTATCACCAGGACCCAGGCGACCAACACGTTCCTGAAGATCAGATGGGGATATGATCTGGTTTCCATCAACTTTGGTAATAATATCTCCCTCTTTTATTCCTGACTGTGCTGCGCCACCGCCGGATATAACCTCATCAACATATAGTCCGTTAATCTCGTTAACCCCCAAACGCTTGGATTGTTCCGCATCAAGTCCTGTGAATTTAATACCAATATATCCTCTTCTGACCGATCCAAACTCCTTAAAATCATTTAATACCTTTTTTGCAAGATTAATGGGAATCGCAAAACCATATCCTTCATAACTACCGCTTTGTGAAGCTATTGCTGCATTAACACCAATTAATTCTCCTTTGGTATTGACCAGAGCACCGCCGCTGTTACCACGATTAATTGCAGCATCAGTTTGAATAAATGACTCAATTGCTGTGCGGGCCTGAGGTACGCCATCTTCATTTGGTTCAATTCCCTGATCGAGAATTCCAATCTGCCTTCCTTTAGCACTAACGATACCTGCAGTAACTGTACTGTTCAATGCAAATGGATATCCAACAGCCAATACCCACTCTCCAACCCTTACATCATCAGAATTTCCAAGTTTAACAATGGGGAAACCGCTGCCCTCAATTTTAAGCAGAGCAAGGTCGGTATTTGCATCCTTACCAATTACTTTTGCAACCAATGAGCGTTTATCTGGAAGTATAACGTCAATCTTATCAGCATCGTCAACAACATGATTATTTGTTACAATATAACCATCATCAGAAATAATCACTCCCGAGCCTGATCCCTGTGCAGGCCCCTGCTGACGACGACGGCCACCAAAAAAATCCTCAAACATATCCTGCATCTGATCACGTCCTGAATCTCCACGACTCGCATTGGAATTATAAGTTGTTTTGATGTGCACAACAGCCGGAGTTACAGAAGCTGCAGCTTGGGTAAAATCCAATGCACCTGTGGATGAATTGATAGAAGCACCCGGATTGTTTGTAAAATAAACCTTTTGCTTGTCTTCAAAAGACATTCCATCACCATATTTACTCTCAATAAACTTGTAAGTACCAACACCAACAGCCCCACCCAGACATGCTGCTAAAAAAATTACACCTATCTTTTTCATATGTTAATTATACTATTTTTCTTTAATGTTGAATCACAATCAAAATTAATACCACTTAAACGAAAGTCTGGCAACGAGGGTATTCAAATTATGTTAAAAAATGTTAAAGATTTATCTCCTGATTTTAATTCTATCCTTAAATACAGGGCATTCTAAATTAAAATTCTCAAATTTATAAAATGTTTAATCAATTTGATTGAACTGTTAAGCCATGAAGGCTTTTATGACATTATTTATATGCATCTCAACTTTTTTAAATATCAGGGCGCAGGAAATGATTTTATTCTTGTGGATAACAGAAATCAGAAATTTCCTCTGATTAATCAGCCTGAGGCCATTAAAAAACTTTGTAACCGTCATTTTGGAATAGGTGCCGACGGACTAATGGTTCTTCAGCTGAAAGAAGGTTATGACTTTGAAATGCTATATTATAATGCTGATGGAAATGAGGGCAGTATGTGTGGCAATGGAGGAAGATGTATCGTAGCCTTTGCAAAACATCTGGAAATCATCGGCGATGAAACTAACTTTTTGGCAGTTGACGGTTCTCATTATGCCAAAATTTCAGAAAAAGGGAACTGGGTAAGTCTACAAATGATTGATGTTCTATCAGTGATTTCTGATGGCCAAGCATTCGTTCTTAATACAGGATCACCTCATTATGTACTTCAAGTCAATAATCTTGAGAAAAGGGATGTTTATCAGGAAGGGCAAGATATTCGATACAATGAAACCTATAAAGCGCAAGGCATCAATGTTAACTTTGTGGAAGATCTTGGTGATTCCTATTCCGTAAGAACTTACGAAAGGGGTGTTGAAGATGAAACATTTGCATGCGGAACAGGAGTTACAGCAGTTGCAATGTGTATGGCAAAGAAAAAAGGACTTAGTGGAAAAATACATTCATCAATCAAAGTAAAAGGTGGAGAGTTGAGTGTAAATTTCAAATTCGATGGACAAACCTTTACCGAAGTTTTTTTGGAAGGCCCTGCTACTTTTGTTTTTTGGGGTGCAATTAACCTCTAATTCCTATTACAGTTTATTCTTTTAAGCCCATCCATAGGGTTGAAACATTTGCAATTCTTACTCCTAAGATTTCAATATTGGCAATTAATCCAACTCTTATGGGCTATTTTTTGTGAAATTTTTGAAATAATTAATCCTCTATCAAAATTTCATATTTGTTGAGGAATTCCGTGTAAAAATGAAAATTCTATATAGATTTAGATTTTTTTAATAGTCAGCTTTCTTATATTTTTCGAATAAGTTATGTTGAGAGTTGACAGTAATAAACCGTGCAAAATTGTATACTCGATATGCAAGCATGATTTTCTTGGATATCTCATTGAACCACACGTTGTACAATTAAATTCCGATGATGGATTTTCCCTCACCTATCAGCGTTTATTCACTACCACTGCAGAAGAATTCTCGTCAATTTTAGATGAAACTGATTTAAAGCTAATCAAGCTTCTTGAAGAAATCGAACAAAGTCACATCATAAAGCGCTTTCACAAAAAAGCAATACGACCGGTTGAATACTTCAGGACAATTTTTAGCGAAAAAATATACGAAGTTATACGGCCAAAAATTGAAAAAAAACTTGTTGAGGCTCTAAAACTTATTGGAGACAAAGGCTTATTCCAAATGAGTAAGGAAGGCTGGCCGGTTGAGCGTAAGCTGATCGTGGCATCAGAACCAGCTTCTGTTTTATTTCATTTTAGGAGAAATGTGATTGAAACCAGATATTTTCCAACGATTAAATTTCAGGGGCAGCGAATAGAGTTTATGTTTAAGGAAGCACAAATTATTTGTAATTATCCTGCATGGCTGTTGCTCGAGGATGTACTTTACTATTTTGAGGAAGATGTAGAGGGGAAAAAACTGTTTCCATTCCTGAATAAGCGTTTTATATCAATTCCAAAATCATCAGAAACAACATATTTTGAAAAATTTGTGGCTCCTTTGATTGAAAAACATGCTGTATATGCTGAGGGTTTTGAAATTCGTACAGAGAAATTTGAAGCTATACCTATTCTGAAATTAATTCATTCAGGGATCAAAGCTCCTTTGCTTCAACTTTATTTCAAGTACGGGGAATATATCTTTCCTGCCGGTAGTGAAAGAAGAGTAAACGTCAGAATGGAAAAAAAGGAGAATGACTATGTATTTCATAGAATAAAACGCTCTTTGAGCTGGGAGAAAAATAAAATTAATATTCTTCAGGAACTTGGACTAAGCTCTGAAGGATCTCTTTTACTGAATGTTAATAATCAGGAAACCATGATTCAGGACGCGGAATTATCTCAATTAAGCGTCATTAACTGGCTAAATAAACATCACGATGAGTTGAATGAAAAAGGCTTTTCATTTGAACAAACTGAAGGTTCTAGAAAATATTTGATCGGAAGAAGCAAACTAGATCTTGAAATCCGTGAGAATAACGACTGGTTTGATATTCATGCTGTAGTTCATTTCGGACCTTATCAGATTCCTTTTGTGGATCTCAAAAATCATATCTTAAATAGAATAAGTGAGTTCAAATTGCCATCAGGTGAAATTGCTGTGATTCCAGAAGAATGGTTTGCACAATACAGCAACCTGCTTCAATTCACTGAATCAGGAAAGCAACTTAAACTAAAGAAATATCATATCGGACTAGTCAATGAATTTAGTAATAGCGACCTGGCTACTGTTACTATGGACAGAAAGCTTCAAAAACTAGCTGATTTTGAAGAGATCGAACAATTTGACGTCCCTAAAGCATTCAATGGCGAATTGCGCCCCTACCAAAAAGCAGGCTATAACTGGTTTCACTTTTTGAAAAAATATAATTTTGGTGGCTGCCTGGCCGATGATATGGGCCTCGGAAAGACGGTACAAACTCTTGCCTTGTTGCAAAAGATTAAGGAAGATAATCAGGAGGAAGGTGTACTTACTACCTCTCTTATCATAATGCCAACATCATTGATTTATAATTGGCTCAATGAAGCTAAAAAGTTCGCGCCAAAACTCAAAATTCATGTTCATACAGGAAGCTTTCGCAACAAAGATGTAGAGAGGTTCACAGCCTTTGATATCGTTTTCACAACCTATGGAATATGTAGGGTGGATATTGAGTCATTGAAAACTTTCTACTTTAATTACATTATTCTGGATGAAAGCCAGAATATAAAAAATCCATCTTCAAAATCATTTAAAGCTGTTAAATCTCTAAAATCAAGGCAAAAATTAATATTGAGCGGAACTCCTGTAGAAAATACAGTGAATGATCTATGGACCCAAATGTCATTTATTAATCCGGGCTTATTAGGAAGTCAGAGCTTGTTTTATTCAGAGTTTGTAATTCCCATAGAAAAGAAAAAGGATGAAGAAAAGGCCGCCAGGTTGCAAGCCCTGATTAAACCTTTTGTATTGCGACGTACAAAATCACAGGTAGCTACAGAATTACCTCCAAAGACTGAAAACCTATTCTATTGCCAGATGAGTGAAGAACAGAAAGAGTATTATGAGAAAATCAAATCAGAATATCGTAATGTACTCCTGTTAAATCTGGAAGATGGTTCATTCAAAAAATCTCAAATTCAGGTATTACAAGGACTTACTAAATTGAGACAAATTGCCAATCATCCTCAAATGATCGATGATGGATATGAAGGTGATTCGGGAAAATTTGAAAATGTAATTCACACTCTTGAAAACGTGCTTTCCAGAGGGCATAAAGTGCTTGTTTTCTCACAGTTTGTTAAGCATCTTGACATCTATCGAAGATATTTTGACTCAAAGAATATCCCATTCTCTTATCTTGATGGGGCGACATCCAAACGCGGTGAGGTCGTCAAGAAATTCCAATCTGATAAAAATATAAAGCTCTTTCTGATTTCAATTAAAGCAGGCGGAGTAGGACTTAACCTGACCGAGGCAGATTATGTTTTTATCTTAGATCCCTGGTGGAACCCGGCTGTGGAACAGCAGGCAATTGACCGGACGCATCGTATTGGCCAGAATAAAAATGTATTTATTTACAAATTTATAACAAAGGATACTGTAGAAGAAAAAATCCTTGCCTTACAGAACAGGAAACGCAAAGTGGCTGAATCTCTCATTACAACTGAGGAGAGTTTCGTAAAATCGTTAAACGTAAAAGATATTCAGGAAATCTTAAACTGATTTTTTTGAACCAACTTTGGGGAGAGTAAGCTGATATTTTACTGCAAAGGTCCTTATTAAAATAATCACACCGACACTTATAAATGAATTCATATTGTCGTCTACATGAAAAAGTTTTAATAATACGAAAACTGATGCACCCGACAAGCATGCGGTGGCATAAATTTCTTTTTTGAAAATAAGTGGCACTTCATTGATCAAAGTATCCCGGATCACACCACCCATAACTGCTGAAAACATACCCATAATAATCGCTGCTAATGGTGCTACATCAAATAGCAAGGCTTTCTGTACTCCCACCACTGTATAGAGTGCAATACCTAAAGTATCAAACAGGAAGAAAGTTCGACGGTATTTAAGAATATAATACTTAAAAGATATTGCAATTATCACCCCAATGGTTATTGCAATCAGGTAATTACCATCAACTACCCAGGTTGGTCTGATACCCAGAATCATGTCTCTAAGAGTACCCCCACCTACAGCCGTAACAAATCCTGTAAAAGTAACGCCAAAAATATCGCGATACATGTTTTTATCTGATGCTGCCAATGCACCCGATATAGCAAATACAAGTGTTCCTATAAGATCGATATAATAAGGTAATTGCATTTTGATTTCTAAAATTGAAATGATGAAACAACCTTCATATAAAGTTTAATATTTAACATTCATGTTCCATTCCAAATGGAATCAGTTTTCACTCAGAAAGACAAGATAATCTTCTAAGCTAATAAATTGAGCTCCTAAGCTATCGAGATGGCTGGTGTAAACCTGACAATCTATCAGCTTAAAATTAAAAGACCGGCATAAATGTATCATTGCCAATTTTGATGCATTACTGACACTGGCAAACATGCTTTCTCCACAAAATACATGATTAATTTGAACTCCATATAAGCCTCCTACTAAAAGATTATTTTCCCATACTTCAATAGAATGAGCAAAACCAAGGTCAAATAATTGAATATAAGCTGCTTTCATCGTGTCAGTAATCCATGTTCCTTCCTGCCCTTTCCTCTTTGACTCAGCACAGGCATTTATCACCTCTGAAAAAGCCTGATCACATGAAATTTTGAAATTACCAGATCGTAAAATCTTCTGCATGGATGAAGACACCTTTAATTTTTCAGGAAATAAAACGAATCGCTCATTTGGAGCATACCATAGAATGGGATCACCCTCAGAGAACCATGGAAAAATCGCATTCCGATAAGCTAGTAATAGTCGTTGAACAGATAAATCTCCACCAATTGCAAGTAGACCATCTTCATCTGCAAGTTCAGCCTCAGGGAACCAGATCTTATCTACAGATAATTCAAAAACCATTCTTTTTGGCTATTGCTTGAACTAATCATTAAAAAAAATAAGCATGCACAAAGCAACAACTTGAAATAAAAAGGCATATAATACTAATGAACGCGCGTTGTACTTATCTCTCACAAATAACAAAATGGAAATCACCGGTCCGATAAAAACAGCGGCTATCATCAGAAGCCATAACAACTCAAAAATAGCCCCTAAAAAGGCATATTTATAAACATTTAAAGATTTTGCTGACCACCAATAAACACTTATAATGATACTGACAATTAATAAGGCCTTATTTATTGCTGGATTATTGAATGACGTTAATCTTTCTCGCATATTCTATTTTTCCAGTGCGGGATTATTTGCAATTCTGCATAATGTAGGATGCCGACTTATCGCTACCCAGCTTTCTGATAGTCTGAAAGTCTTCGCATGCACCCTCAAAATCCTCCTGCTTTAGCTTACGCTGTGCCTGCTTTAACAAGCGGTCAATGAATTTTTCATCATATCCTAACTGGTACTTAAGTGCCTGCATCCTAATTTCGCCAGCTTCATCATTAACTCCGGAAACTTTCTTGTCATAATAGTTAAAAATCACTTCACTCATTCCTCTTCTAGCCTGATAAGCATTAATCGCCGCACTGATTTCATCCTTGGAAACCTGATCACATTTAATATCACGAAGTGTAAAATTTACGGGTAAAATCATAGAAACTAGAGTATCGTAACCCGCAGGTACTATCCATTTTCCGGAAGTCAGACGAACTACACGTAATGCCTCGAGATCAAGATCTGTACCGAAGCCTCTCTGAACTTCTGAATGATATATTCGTCCCTCTTTGTTGAGTTTGAAACTTATACTAACTGTACCCTGAAGACAATTGGCGAGTGAATACTCAGGATAGATTAAAACATTGTAAATAAATGTGCTTAAATTTTTCCCCCTGAATACTGGCTGATCATCATTGAATAACGATGTCAGAATCATGAAAAAACCTAATATCAAATTAAAAGACATATTTAAATTTAAAGAAAAAACGAAGAAATGATTACTAAATCAGAAGTAAAATGTTTCAAACAACAAAAAGAACAGCAAAACTAAATTTACTTACGTGAAAAGATAGCGAAAATTATAAATGTAATGTGATAACGCGCCGGCTACAACAAATAGATGCCAAATCTCGTGACTGTGAATGTTTTTTCCGATTTGTTTATCCTTATAATAGAAAATGGTACCCACAATGTAGAATACACCACCAAGAAGCATCCAGCCAATAGCTGACAAAGACAATTTTTCTGCCATTTCATTCATCAAAGGAACAATCAGTGCGCCCATTGCGATGTAAATCCCCAGAGAAAGTCCCTTATGCTGTAGGCGGTTAAAAATTTTCAGAGTACATCCAGCCATTGCAATAAACCAAATCATACCAAATAAAGACCAACGTGTAAATCCATCAAATACAAGCAGTGCAGTTGGAGTATAGGATCCTGCGATCATGAGGTAAATACAACAATGGTCAATCTTTTGCCAGAATCTTACCTCAGCCTCCGTATTAGGATAACTATGATATATTGAACTTATTCCAAAAAGAACTATTGTACAGATTCCATAAACCCAGGCTGCTGTAAACTCGATTGGTAAATCAGCCCTGTTGAGGAGTAAAAAAGTTCCGGGTATGGCCAAAACCGCCGGAATGACATGTGTGTAAAAATTTACTGGTTCACGAATTGTTCTCATTTCAGTAAATCATCATATCCTGGTTCTTCAGGCTGCCGGGGCTCTTTACTAATCTTTTCAAATAACTTATCCATCTTTTCAACATATTCACTGGTATCATCAAGAAAAAATTCAAGATGTGGAACTACACGAACCTGATCCTTAATACGATTACCTAATTTATACCTGATCTCATTCGAATGAGATTTAATTGTATTTAAGGCCAATGAATTGTTATTGCTGTTAAAAAAACTCAAATAAATCCTGGCGATAGCAAGGTCAGGTGAAACTCTAACTTTGGTTATTGTTACCATTATATTTGGTAAAAAATTCAATACCTCCCGCTGAAATATCTCTGCCAGATCTTTCTGAATAACTCCTGCAAACTTCTGTTGACGTTTAGATTCCATTTTTTAGGGATTAGAAAAGGTTAAAAAATAAAACAATATGAATTTTTCGGTTCTAATTAATTGAATCATATTGATCAATAAAGCAATTTATCATATGGGTATCGAACGGTATGAATCGCCTTTACTTTTTCATAGAGCAATAACCTGAATTCTTCAATATTTTCTTTGTTCAAAGCAGATATGAATATCGCAGGATTTCTGTCCTTACTCATCCAGCTGTTTTTAAAATCAGAAAGCGTGAGTGGGGGATACTCTTCCTGCGGATCAAAATCTGCAGGCTTATAAGCATCAATCTTATTAAAAACGGTAATTACTTCTTTATCAATGGCACCCATCTCTTTTAGGGTTTCATTAACTGTATTGATTTGATCTTCAAAATTAGGATGTGAAATATCCACCACATGAATTAAAATATCGGCTTCACGAACCTCGTCAAGTGTTGATTTGAAACATTCGATCAGATGATGAGGTAACTTTCGAATAAAGCCTACAGTATCTGAGAGTAAAAAGGGCAAATTCTCAATAACCACTTTTCTAACCGTAGTATCCAAAGTAGCGAAAAGTTTATTCTCTGCAAACACCTCCGATTTGGAAATCATATTCATGATTGTTGATTTACCAACGTTGGTATAACCAACCAGAGAAACCCTAACCAGCTGAGCACGATTCTTTCTTTGGGTAAGATTTTGCTTATCAATTTCTTTTAACCTCTCTTTTAATAAGGATATTTTATTCAGAATTAAACGACGGTCAGTTTCGATCTGGCTTTCACCCGGACCACGCATACCTATACCCCCTTTTTGCCGCTCAAGGTGAGTCCACAAGCGTGTTAAGCGAGGGAGTAAATATTGAAGTTGAGCCAGTTCCACCTGAGTTTTTGCCTGGGAGGTTTGTGCCCTTTTAGCGAAAATATCAAGAATAAGGTTACTGCGGTCAAGTATTTTTACCTGCAATTCGTTTTCAATATTCCGGAGTTGTGAGGGTGAAAGTTCATCATCAAAAATGACCATATCAATTTCTTCAGATTTAACATAGGCATTAATTTCTTCAAGCTTTCCGGTTCCTACAAATGTTGCCCTATCTGGACGCTGCATCCTTTGTGTAAATGCTTTTTGAGTTTCTCCGCCGGCAGTTTCAACTAAAAACTTGAGTTCATCCAAATACTCATGGGTCTGTTCTTCAGTCTCTCCTGGTGTAATTATACCAACAAGAACTGCTCTTTCCGGCTTCGCTGCTGTATCAAAATATTTTTGTCTGGGCATTAAAATGTATTAATAATTGCAAAGATAAGCGTTTGAACCTGAGTAATTTAAAAGTTGACAGTCAAAATACACCGATGGATATCCTGATAAAAATAGGATTAAAGCTTTGAAACAAACTCCTTCATCGCTTTTCCAGGATCTGATTCTTTCATAAAATTCTCTCCAATCAAAAAGCCATCAAATCCTGCTTCGCCCAATTCCTTGATGGTTTCAGGATTACTGATACCACTTTCAGAAATTTTTAAAAAACGGGATGGGATATATTTAACAAGATCAAAAGAATGCTGGACCGTTACAGTAAAATCGCCCAGATTTCGATTATTTACACCGATTGCGTCTAAATCATCACAAATGCTACGATCTAATTCTTCCTTATTATGGACTTCCAGCAAAACGTTTAGACCAAGATCTTTTGCGCATCTGGCAAGCTCACGAATCTCTCCCGGACTTAAAATAGCTGCAATCAGTAAAACAATATCCGCTCCCAATGCTTTAGCTTCAATGACTTGGTATTCATCAAGCATGAAGTCCTTCCTCAACAATGGTAACTTATTTACCCTTCTTGCTTCAAGCAGATCCTCATCTTTGCCCCCAAAAAAGTGCTGGTCAGTGAGGATCGAAAGCGCTGAAGCCCCAGAATCTGCATAAGCATTACTTACCTCCTGAACAGAGGAATGATCATTTATTATTCCTTTAGAAGGTGAACGTCGTTTAAACTCTGCAATGATGCCAGTACGTTTAGGATCTAACATAAAGTTACGCAAAACATAACACTCCCGTGAAAACAATTCACTCTGTTTAAGTTGTTCAATTGTTCTCTTAAGCTTAGCGGCTTTAATTTCTTCCTTTTTCTTTAGAACAATCTTATCGAGAATGTTTGTGCCCGATGCGTTATTAGAATTATTCTCACTCATACTCATATATTCAAAATTCTTTGCTCAACTTAACCAGTTAGAAATCATCAGTTTTCCATGTTCAGTAAGTACAGACTCAGGATGAAACTGTACTCCTCGTACATCAAGTGTTTTGTGATTCAAAGCCATAATTACGCCTTCAGGATCAATTGCTGTTATGTTGATCCCTTCGGGAATAATGTCATTCCGTACTGCCCATGAATGATACCGACCTACCTTAAAGTGTTTAGGACAATCGTTAAATAACTTTTCATTTTCATTTAAGACTGTAATCTCAGTGGCTCTTCCATGAACCGGACGGGAAAGGTTATATAATTCACCTCCAAATACTTCAGCTATCGCCTGTAATCCGAGGCAAATTCCCAAAATGCTTTTTGTTGGTGAATACATTCTGATAACATCGAGTAAAAGACCTGACTCTGATGGTATCCCGGGCCCGGGTGAAAGAAGGATTTTTTCAAAATCATTCACATCACTAAGTTTAAATTTATCATTTCTCCACACCGTTGCCTGATGACCAGTTTCATGTAAAAGATGTACCAGATTAAAGGTAAAAGAGTCGTAATTATCGATAACGAGTATGTTCATTTATATTATTTCTATTAAAACTATCAATTTTACTGAGATATGAGGTATGAGGTCGGAAGTATGAAAATTACATCGGACTTCAGACTTCAGACCTCAGACTTCAGACTTCAAATCTCTTATATTTCTCCCGCCAATTCCAATGCTTTCCTCAATGCGGCAATTTTATTATTTACCTCATTCAATTCACTTTGCGGATCTGAATCCGCTACAATTCCTGCCCCCGCCTGATAATGCAAAACATTGTTCTGGCTGAGGAATGAACGAATCATAATTGCATGATTAAAGTCGCCATTGAAACCCATATAGCCAATAGCACCACTATAAAATCCACGCTTCTGACCTTCGAAACGATCAATAAGCTGCATAGCCATATATTTTGGTGCACCACTTAAAGTTCCTGCTGGATAAGTGTCACCAACAACATCAAATGGATCTACAGAGCTTTGTAACTGGCCAGTAACTTTGGATACCATATGAATCAAATGTGAGTAATACTGAATTTCTTTGAATGACTTCACTTCAACTTTATCACAATGTCTGCTGAGATCATTTCTGGCCAGATCAACAAGCATGACATGCTCAGCATTCTCTTTAACATCCCTTTTTAGGTTCTCTGCCAGCTCAGCATCCAGAATGCTGTTTCCGGTCCTTTTGAAAGTGCCGGCAATCGGATAAATGGTTGCGATATTGTTTTTTACTGTAAGTTGAGCCTCAGGTGAAGATCCGAACAACTTAAAATCACCGTAATCAAAATAAAATAAATACGGGGACGGATTTATAGATCTTAAAGCACGATAGACATTAAACTCATCGCCTAAAAAAGGCTTTGAGAAGGCGCGTGAAGGGACAATCTGAAATACATCCCCACGATAAACATGCTTTTTAACATTTTCTACCAGACTGATAAACTGTTCATCGGTGAAATTCGATTTTTCATCTCCATTTAAACTGAACTTATATTCCGGAAAGTTTTTGTTCTGTATTAAATTCTGGATCTTTTCTAAACCATCGGGTTCATTTTTTTCTGTACGATGTTCCAGTAAGTATAGTTCATTTTTAAAATGGTCAATGACAATAATGTATCGGTATACATGATATTGCATTAATGGTATATTCCGGCCTTCTGCTGGTTTAGAGTGAAATTTGATATCCTCAAAATGTTCTACAGACTCGTAGGCAAAATATCCAAACAAGCCATTGGATATGAATTTAAAATCATCGCTTGTTGCCGATTCAAACTGCTTCCTAAATATTGAAACCTGCTTCTTTAATTCGAGGTCATTGAGCGGGTATTGTTCTCTTTGACCATCTGGAAAATAGGTCTCCAGTTTGTCAGCAGTTAAGACTATACCGGCTATTGGATCGCAACAAACATAGCTAAGGCTATTTTCTCTACTATGATAGTCAGAGCTTTCAAGTAAGATACTGTTAGGAAAAACATCGCGCAAACGCAAATATATACTTACAGGAGTAGTGGTATCTGCAAGTAACTTTTTGTGAGAAGTGTATAATCTATATTTTTTCATAGCATTTTGTCAGATCAAGATTTTGTAATTGTGCAATCACAGAACATAAAAAAACCCAACGTCTCTGGGCGTCGGGTTTGATATTTTTAAGGTTTTGCTTGATTAAAATTTAACAAAATACCATTCCCCTGTGCCTTTTTCTGAAGTGCACCACCAATTCGCTGTATTTTGTCTGATTTTCATTACCTACAAAAGTATAAAGAAATTTGACAATGCAAATTTTTTCATGTGTATATAACTGCTTTTATGGCCGGTATTTCAGGGATTATTTCAGATAATACTTATAGCTCATTCTTTTTAAAAGGATTTAAGAGATTGCTGCAATAAGTTTAAGCAGATAATAAAATTGATTATCCCAAGATTGGACGTCCACTTTGATAAATTGCCACCACAATAACCAAAACAGCTAATCCATAATACAAGGCAATTGATCTGTGTTTATTAAAGTTATCTGCTGCTCTTTTGGAACGGGAATGACCCAGGGTGATCAGAACAATTGCAAAAAGCATCATCACAGAATGCTCTACAGTCCAGTACCTGGTCATGGTATCTTTCATTGCCTGACCCATGTTAGAGTAATTTACCAGCGGACTGAAAAAATAAAGGATCAGACCAACAAGAAACTGAGTATGAGTGACAATCATTGCGAATAAATTCAATTTACGGTTGGTTTGAGTATAAGGCTTTTTGCCAAATAAACCAACTATGGCTAATAATAAAGCAATAACCAATAACAATAGGACTATATATCGAAGTCCGGAGTGTAAGCCTAAAAGAGTTGAGTACATAATCTTAAAATTTATTCAAAGTAAAGAAAAAACCTGTATTTATACTAATCTAAATAACGTTTAACGGGCATCAAGGTAGATAGCTTCGGGGCTAGTGGACAAATCAGCATTAAAAAGGGGTGCAATATTGCCTGTACCAGCATAATTAAACACAAGAATTTTACGCCTTGCCTTTTCAGCAATATAAATCAGGTCTTTACCTTCCCGATCGTCCCATGCTATGTCAACTGGATTTCCAAGTCCGGTCAGAGTTCCCCTTATGGTTTTAGTTGGAGTTACAGGAGCCCCTGATGCAGTAAATTTAGAGGAGGCTTCTGTAATGATATAGAATGAACCATCAGAATCAAATCCGGCTAGTGTAGGTTCAGCAACGTCAGTCAGCATAAGAATATCTCTGGTTGATGAATAGGTAATACCTCGTAATCTTTTAGCACCAATAACAGTAATTTTTTTTGTTGGATTTATTGGACCCACGGCCAATGAAGAAACAGCTTCAAATAGCTGAACTTCCACTCTGTTTTGATCAATAACCACAAAAAGACGATCATTGTCAAGGTGAATACCCCAGGGCTGACCATTGAGCTTCAATTTCTTATCAGCTAAAACATTATCCTTGAGCGTACTTGCATTGTTATACACATAAATTGCGCTGTCGATATTACTAGAAATGTACAACACATTCCTGGATCGGTCAAAAGCTATTTCACGTGCACTTAATAAACCCTCATGGATGAAAGAACTCTTTAAAACGAGACTTCCGTCAGTATTTACCTTAAAGGATTTGATATTTTTATTTACTCTGCTAACCTGAAAGACGACTCCTGAGAAAGGATCAAACAGAATACCGTTGCCATCGGGAAGTTGGGAATTGAACTTATAAGGCGCAGGTAATTTAGCCTGATCAGCAGGATCAAAAATCAAAGTATTGTTTACCGAAGCATCTGTATCTGCATTCGAGACATACAATCTCGAAACCGTACTTTTTACCATCGCCTCATTCTCATCTTTTATACATGCGCTAAAGATGAATAGAGGAATAATGTAGATTATTAAAAAAAAGAAGTTTCTTGATTTCATATAATGCATCAAAGTTAAGAGTTGAAATGCATATATAGTCAAGCTATTTTTAAGATAAAAACGATTGCAATTAAAGCACAGAAAAATCAAAAATAAATAAGCTCCCGATGGGCAGGAGCTTATTTAAACTAACCAATTATAAACCTGTTGAATAAGGTTTGCTGTAAGGGAAGGAGTCGAACCTTCACGAAGCAGTTATTTCCCGGTTAAGGTATTTCCCAAATCTTCGCCACCGAGACGAGGAGGTGTGTCTGCCAAATTTCACCACCTTACAGTGTGTTAACAATATTTATTTTATTGTTGAAACAAATGTAATTACAAGTCGTATTCTTTGCAAATATTTTAAGCAATTATTTTATTTTTTATTTTAATGATAATATTATTGGTATAATTATAACAATTTGATAATTCACTGATAACATCTTTACTCAAAATTTAAAATCTCTAAATATAAGACCGGAATTAAATAAATCGAATGATTGACCAAACTGATTTAAATAAATAAGCTCCTGATGGGCAGGAGCTTATTTAAACTAACCAATTATAAACCTGTTGAATAAGGTTTGCTGTAGGGGAAGGATTCGAACCTCCACGAAGCAGTTATTTCCCGGTTAAGGTATTTCCCAAATCTTCGCCACCGAGACGAGGAGGTGTGTCTGCCAAATTTCACCACCCTACAGTGTGTAAGCATCGTTCTTATGATTGCTTGATACAAACGTAAACAAACTTCCTGTTTCTTGCAAATATTTTAATGATTTTATTTAATTTTTATAATTATGTCATTTAATATAAATTATTAATATCAAATTTATAATTGTTGATGTTTTTTTGAAGATAAAATTTAGAACCTGCTAATTTCTGAAAGAAGAAATTTTTGAATAATTACAAAAACATACAAAAAAAATCACTAGTATCCGGGGAACTTTAAATTGTAAAATAAATGATCAAATTCTTAGCTCATAATTATTATCTCTACTTTTTTCGCTTTTTTTTTGTTTTTTTATTTGTGCTCAAGCTTCCCTTCGGGAGGTTCCTGCAGCCCGCCCGGATGAACCCGTTCGGACGGGCAGGAATTAGCATGCCGAGGAGGAACGACGAGACCATGAGTGCCTTAAAAACAATAGACAAATACGAATAAATGCCGCCGCTGCACCTGATGCTATTAAAGTCAATGCTTTGGCTTGGACTGTGCCTGCCGCACCAGTCCCGATGGAAATCGGGACGGAAAAAAGGTTAACGCAGATTTTGTGCTTAGGCCAAAGCCTATCAACAGTCCTGTTATTTTAGGTAGAATTTTACAGATTTCAAGGCAGTGAAAGTATAAAAAATGATTCTAAACTAAAAGGGGGGCTTGCTTTGTATCAAACTCTTAAAAACGTACTTCGAACAATGTAAATGATCATTTTATTAAAAATTTTATTTTAACCGGACAACAGTGAAAAAAATAAGCTCCTGATGGGCAGGAGCTTATTTAAACTAACCAATTATAAACCTGTTGAATGAGTTTTGCTGTAAGGGAAGGAGTCGAACCTTCACGAAGCAGTTATTTCCCGGTTAAGGTATTTCCCAGATCTTCGCCACCGAGACGAGGAGGTGTGTCTGCCAAATTTCACCACCTTACAGTGTGTTAACAATATTCTAAATTGCTTCCCAT
>CAMCTU010000013.1 GCA_945878525.1 Sphingobacterium thalpophilum | reverse complement strand
ACATTTTCTTCGATCTGCATGGCCAGTTCGCGGGTAGGAGCGATGATTAATGCCCTTGGATCATTTCCCTGAGCATATTTGAGCTTCATAAGAATTGGCAACACAAAAGCTGCGGTTTTACCGGTTCCTGTTTGCGCGATACCCATTATATCCTGACCGGATAAGATTGGCATGATCGCTTTTTCCTGGATCGGAGTGGGCAGAGTATAACCTGCATCATCAACAGCATTAAGAATTTGCCTGTTCAACTTAAAATCTTCGAAGGATAATGACATTTAACAAAGGTAGGGATTTGGAATTTAGATTAGGGATTAAGGGTTTTTATGTCTGATATCAGTTGTCTGTTGTCGGTTGTCTGAAAAAGTAAACGATTACAATTCAGTGATTCCCTTTCTTTAATCCTTCTTCCTTGTTGCTTGTTCAATTATTTTATCACTATCCCGAATTCAATGTATAATCCCACAATATTGACAAAGAATTAAGCAAAATAATACCGAAATTTGCATCTGTATATAAATTTAAACCTCAGATAATGTCTTCAATAATCATCAAATCTGCAACTATAGTCAACGAAGGCCGTACATTTATTGGGGATGTCTTTGTGAAAAACGGACTGATTGAACAAATAGGTTCAAGTCTTAATAGTGCAGCTGATAAGGAGATCAACGCAGAGGGTCTGCATCTCTTTCCGGGGTGTATTGATGATCAGGTTCATTTCAGGGAACCTGGATTGACTCATAAGGGGAATATTTTTACCGAGAGCCGTGCCGCAGTTGCCGGTGGTATCACTTCCTTCATGGAGATGCCCAATACAGTTCCCAATGCCTTGACACAAGACTTACTCGAAGATAAATATCAGATTGCAAGGCAGACTTCCGCTGGTAATTATTCTTTTTTTATGGGTGCCGGTAATGATAACCTCGACCAAGTATTAAAAACAGATCCCAAAAATGTATGTGGGATTAAGGTGTTTATGGGTTCTTCCACTGGTGATATGCTTGTTGATAATGAGAAGACCCTTGAAGGTATTTTTAGTAAGACGCCTATGCTGGTTGCTACACATTGTGAAGACGAGGCTACCATCAGGGCCAATTCCGCCCAGTTCAAAATGCAGTATGGAGATAATTTAACATCCGAAATGCATCCCATGATCAGAAATGCAGAAGCCTGCTATATTTCAAGTTCTTTAGCGGTTGGGCTTGCAAAAAAGTTCAATACACGCCTGCATATTCTTCATATATCCACTGCGATTGAGACCTCTCTTTTTGATAATTCAATCCCTCTTGAAAAAAAGAGGATAACTTCTGAAGCCTGTATTCATCATTTATGGTTTTCTGATGCCGATTATGCTAAAAAGGGTAATTGGATTAAATGGAATCCCGCTATAAAAACTTCTGCCGACCGGGATGAAATATTTAAGGCGGTATTGGATGATCGGATAGACGTTATTGCAACAGATCATGCACCGCATACGATCGAGGAGAAATCACAATCGTATTCAAAAGCACCATCCGGCGGACCCTTGGTGCAACATGCATTGATAGCAATGCTGGAATTTTATAAGCAAGGTAAAATATCCCTTGAGAAGATTGTTGAAAAAATGGCTCATAGACCCGCAATCTGCTTTCAAATTGAGAATCGTGGATTTATAAGAGAGGGCTACTGGGCTGACCTGGTATTGGTTGATTTAAATAAGAGACAAACGGTCAGTAAATCAAATCTGCTTTACAAATGTGGCTGGAGTCCTTTTGAAGGGCAAACATTTGGTTCTACCGTAGTAAGTACAATTGTTTCAGGAAATCTGGTATACGAAAATGGTAAACTTATTGATGGCATATTTGGGAAAAGGATGGTGTTTAACCGGTAATTAAGGCAGACAATGTTCAAAACCCTGTCAGCCTTTTTTAAACCCTATCAGCCTTTTTCTCTCAAAAACATAATAAAATCACTGGCAGAATGATCAGTATATCCCACATGCCTGAGCATACACATTACTTGTCCCCTGTGAAAAGTGGAGTGATTCATACAATGAAGGATTATTTCTGCATTGTTCTGGTTGAAAGTCTTCCCTTTTAAATTGATGTATTGTGTATCCAACAAAAAGAATTGATCGTCCTTTGCGGATATAAATTCGATAAAATCTGCCGAGTTATTTCTAATGGTACTACAAATACCAGCAAAACTTCCTGAAGAATCGAGCTTGTGCATATGGGGAATGTTTTTTCCGTTTAGGCGGGCAAGCCAGGTTTGCTCAGAATCTGCAACATGAAGGATTACTTTTTTAATTGTCTGGTATTCCGCCTTTTTATTTGCAAGGATTTCGTCCTCATCAACCCCCGATAAATAATTACACATTTTCTCATTTGCCCAATGATTGTATTGCAGGTAATTTAATAGAAGTGATTTCATAATTTGGCGGGTATGTTGATTAAACATACGATTATTTAGATTAAGAACCGGGCTCTGTTTTACCAAAAACTAATCAAATTGTAATAATAATTCTAATTGAATTGAATAGTTCTGTATTGTTGCTAAACTACCTACCTTTGCGGCTTGTTAACAAGCAACTATGGCTAAAGTTTCTATTAATATTGCAACCGGTTCTGTACAGAAGGAAGAAGTAATTGTTGGGATCGATTTGGGTACAACGAATAGCCTGGTCGCATTTATTAATCCTGAGGGGAAGCCACAGGTAATAAATGATACAGGTAAAGGTGTGCTTGTACCCTCAGTGGTTCATTTCCAAACAGACGGGGGTCTTATTGTTGGAAATGAAGCGAAAGAATATTTAATTTCTGATCCTCAAAATACGATCTTTTCCGTGAAGCGACTTCTAGGCCGTTCTTTTAAAGATATTCAGGAGCACAGCGATTTATTCTCTTATAAAATTATTGACGAGGACAGTGAAACTCTGGTCAAGATAAAAGCAGGAGATAAATATTATACGCCGATTGAACTTTCAGGTATGATTTTGAAAGAATTGAAGGAAAGGGCCGAGCACGCTTTGAAAACTGCAGTAAACCGTGCGGTGATTACTGTGCCGGCTTATTTTAATGATAGTCAGCGTCAGGCAACCCGTGATGCTGGTAAACTTGCCGGACTCGATGTTTTGCGAATTCTCAATGAACCAACAGCTGCAAGTCTGGCTTATGGTATAGGACTCAATCCTGAAGAGGAAAAAGTTATTGCTGTTTATGATTTGGGTGGTGGAACTTTCGATGTGTCAATATTAAAAATCCAAAATGGAATTTTTGAAGTCCTTTCAACAAATGGGGATACATTTTTGGGTGGAGATGATTTCGACAGGGCAATAGTAAATTACTGGATTCAACAGAATCAATTGGGTGATGACCTTCTGACTTCTTCACTTAGCCAGTCCTTACGTTTGAAGGCTGAGGAAGCAAAAAAAGCATTAACGACTCAAAATATTTTTAATGATACTGTTGAAAATATTTCCTGTGCTATAACGAAGCAAAAATTTGAAGAACTAATTCTTTCACGTGTTGAGCAAACCATAACTTGCTGTAAAAATGCATTGAAAGATGCAGACCTGCTTACAACTGATATCCAGGAAGTTGTAATGGTTGGAGGCTCAACGCGTACACCATTGGTTAAACAGATGGTCGCAGAGTTTTTCGGGAAAGATGTTCATGATCAAATCAATCCTGATGAAGTAGTTGCATTAGGGGCTGCCATTCAGTCGGATATTCTGGCCGGAAACAGGAAGGATATTTTACTGCTGGATGTTACACCACTTTCATTGGGTATTGAAACCATGGGCGGACTAATGGATGTAATTATACCGCGCAACGCAAAGGTGCCTTCCAAAGCTGGGAGACAGTACACTACATCAATAGACGGTCAGGTCAATATAAAAATCTCTGTTTATCAGGGCGAGCGGGATCTTGTGACTGAAAATCGGAAACTGGCTGAATTTGAATTGAAAGGAATTCCGGCAATGCCTGCTGGTTTTCCAAAAGTGGATATTAATTTCAGGTTGAATGCGGATGGAATATTAACCGTTGAAGCTGTCGAACTGAGATCAGGAGTTAAACAGGAAGTTGAAGTAAAACCAACCTATGGTCTTACCGATGAACAGGTAGAAAAAATGCTGATAGACAGCATCCAGAATGCCAAGGAAGATGTGAGCAAAAGAATGATAATAGAAGCCCGCACAGAGGGTGAACAAATGGTTTATACAGTTGAGCGATTTTTGGAAAAGAATAGCGCACAGGTTACCGAACAGGAAGAAAAGGATACCCAGAAATTAATCAGTGATCTAAAATCTTCTTTAAGCTCCGGGGATAAGGATCTGATCCACAAAAGTATTGATGAGCTTAATGAATTCACCAGGCCTTTTGCTGAGCGATTGATGAACACCGCAATTTCTTCAGCAATGAAGGGGAAGGCGATAGAATAGGATTGATGTCTGATATCAGATGTCTGATGAGAGTTTGAAATTTTGATTATTTCCTGAATCATTGCTCCTTGTTCTACCAACTCTATTTAATTGTTAAACCATCTCGGAGGTTTTTATGAGGGTTATCTTTTTCATAGCCATTTTTCTTATTTGCCTAAAGATTTCTGTAAAATACAGCCTAATTTAATTTACTCATACTCTAATTTTTGCAGAATCAATGCTATGATGAATTTTCGGAAATTCTACAGACAGAGATTATAATTGCTTGGTTAGTACTCTGGGACAAACACGATTTAATTTTGGAAAACTATAACTGTGTTATAAAGCTCAGTTCAGACCTTTCGTTCAGGCTAGTAACGGCAAGAAATCCCGATTTATATCAAATTATAAAATATCCGTAAGCTACCTCATGCGGTAAAGTTTATTTTACCCGTTGTTGTTTTTCATGATGACGGGCAGCACAGGTAAACTAGCATTTGCAATAAACCCGGTAGACTATCTTGCTTATTTTCTCAAGGAATTGTTTTTGATTGAAATTACGATGGTTTCGACTTCGTCTCCCATCTCATATCTAACATCTCATTTCTCCCATCTCCCATCTTTTTGACGGGCTAAACGGGCAATATATTTTCCAATAATATCAAATTCCAGATTTACAGTATCGCCAATCCGGAGACTTTGCATATTGGTATGTTCGTAGGTATAGGGTATAATCGCAACAGAAAAAGAATTCTCTCTGGAGTTAACAACTGTCAGACTTATACCATTAACACAGATAGAACCCTTTTCGACAGTTATGTTTCCAATTGTAGAATCATAGCTAATGGTATATTCCCAGCTACCGTTCTTTTCAATTACTTCTGTGCATATTCCTGTCTGGTCAACATGACCCTGCACTATATGCCCATCAAGCCTTCCATTGATCTGCATACATCGTTCAAGATTAACCAGATCACCTTCTTTGAGTTTACCCAGGTTTGTCTTGTTCAATGTTTCAGTTATAGCAGTTACAGTATGAGTTCCCGTACCTATTGCTACCACTGTTAAGCAGACACCATTATGTGAAACAGACTGGTCGATCTTCAATTCGTTTGAAAACTCAGATTGAATAATCATTTGGAGGTTATCCCGCTCCTTTTTTAAGTTGGAAACTGTTCCTACTTTCTCAATTATACCGGTAAACATATTTTATATTCTGAAATTTACTATGATTTTCTATTTTTTATCCAGGCAGATGATCTCGAACTTTGATTGGTATTTGTTGTGCTACCTGCATTACTTTGTGTCATAAACTCAGCTCCAATTAATGCAGCTATCATGGCTTCATCTTCATTTTCATCTCCCAAATATTCAGGAAGAAAGTATTTGCTCACAAAGTGGGTATCAAAGTTCCCGGAAATAAATGCTTCATGCTGCATAACAAATCTCCCGAAACTCAGTGTAGTTTCAATTCCGGTAATTTTGTATTCGTCAATTGCTCTGATCATTCGTTCTATTGCTTCGGTACGGTCTTTTCCATAAGTTACCAGCTTAGCAATCATAGGATCATAATAAATAGGTATTTCCATACCTTGTTCGAATCCGTCATCTACGCGAACACCCGGACCTTTTGGAGTAATATAGGTTTGAAGTTTGCCTATATCAGGTAGGAAATTATTCGCCGGGTCTTCAGCATAAACTCTCAATTCCATAGCATGACCTCTGATTTTCAGGTCTTCCTGCTTAAAACTTAATTTCTCACCCCTTGCAATTTTGATCTGTTCTTTTACAAGGTCAACACCAGTTATCATTTCCGTAACCGGATGTTCAACCTGTAAGCGCGTATTCATTTCAAGAAAGAAAAAATCAAGGTTCTCATCCAGAATAAATTCTACTGTTCCGGCTCCAATATAATTGCAGGATCTTGCAGCATTTACCGCACTTTCACCCATTTTTTGTCTAAGTTCTTCACTTAAAACGGATGAAGGGGCTTCTTCAACAACCTTCTGGTACCTCCTTTGAATTGAACAATCCCGTTCAAACAAATGCACAATATTGCCGTAATTATCACCAAGAATCTGAATTTCTATGTGCCTGGGTGAAGAAACATAACGTTCAATAAATACAGAACCATCTCCAAATGAGGATAATGCTTCTGATACTGCTAAATCCATTTGCTCAACAAACTCAGACTGCTTTTCGACAATCCGCATACCTTTACCACCTCCACCTGCTGCCGCTTTTATAAGAATTGGAAAGCCAATTTCCTGAGCTTTTTTTTGTGCGATTTGTATATCAGTAACTGCTTCTTCGGTTCCGGGAACCATAGGAATGTTAAATTTCATTGCCGCAGCCTTAGCCGAAAGTTTATTTCCCATGATCTCCATGGCTTCAGGAGAAGGCCCGATCAAAATCAGTCCGGCTTCTTTGGCCATTCTTGCAAAAGCAGCATTCTCAGAAAGAAAGCCATACCCAGGATGAATACCTTTAGCTCCTGTTTTGAGACATGCTTCTATTATCCGCTCTCCTGATAAGTAGGATTGAGAAGAAGGGGCTGGACCAATACAAATAGCTTCATCAGCATATCTTACATGCAATGCATTGCGGTCAGCTTCAGAGAATACTGCCACAGTTTTGATTCCCATTTCCCTGGCTGAACGCATAATACGCAGTGCAATCTCTCCCCGGTTGGCAATCAGAATCTTTTCCATATGCAAATGTATTTATTTAGCTGCTACACTATTTTTGGAAATTTGATTTAAATAAGTTTAGTGGAATTTCTTTAAAACCTCAATGGTGTGGCCAATATGATCGTCATTAATATCCAAGTGGGTTACAAACCTGATCATTTGTTTGCCAAAAGTATTACACTTTATTCCACGATGATTTAATTTTTCAACAAACTCATCCGGATTATATTTTTTGTGGAGTTCAAATATTATAATGTTTGTATCCGCTGGCATAATACTGCTTACAAATGGCAGACTGATTAGTGTATCAGCCAGCGTTTTAGCATTCTTATGATCTATCTTCAGTCGATTTACATGATGATCGAGGGCATAAATTCCTGCTGCCGCAAGATAACCCGCTTGCCGCCAACCACCACCAAAAACTTTTCTGATTCTTCTTGCATGATAAATGGTTTCTCTGCTGCCAACCAAAACTGAACCAACAGGTGCGCCTAATCCTTTTGATAAACAAACGGATATTCCATCAAACATTCTTCCATATTCCTTGGGATCATCCTCCGACTCCGTTAAAGCATTGAAGATTCGGGCTCCGTCAAGATGCAGAAAAAGATTTTTTAAGCGGCAAAGGTGATAAATAGGTTCAATCTGATCCAGGGTGTAAAAGCTTCCTCCACCGCGATTTACGGTATTTTCAAGAACGACCAGACTAGTTTTTGGGTAATGAACATTATCCGGATTGATATGAGGCTCTATCAGATCGGCATTTAGCAGGCCTCTGTCACCGTATAGCAAACGGACCGAAGACATCGAATTATAGGCAATACCGCCACCCTCATATCGATAAACATGCGCGGTTTCATCGCAAATCACTTCTTCCATCGGATTGGTAAAACGTTTGATTGCAATTTGGTTGGTCATTGTTCCGGATGGACAAAAAAGGGCATCTTCCATGCCAAAAATTTCCGCAACTTTTTCCTGTAATGCGTTGACTGTTTCATCTTCGTCTAAGACATCATCTCCAACTTTTGCACTATGCATGGCCTCCAGCATTCCGGGTGTTGGCCGCGTCACTGTATCACTTCGCATGTCAACAATCATTTTATTATCATTCATGCCTAAAATTATATTTTATACTTGTCTTAAGAAACTATTTTTATCACATTCAATAGATTATCCTCTGTTTTTTTCACTCTTGGTGTAAAAGAGGAGATTAACCCGATATTTTATTGCGTACTCTTGACAATTAGTATAAATTCATACATTTAGCTTTTTAAAAATATTTATAGAGCTATGATTGTTATTGCAGATGGAGGGTCTACCAAGACTAATTGGTGTTTATTGAATAAATCTGGTCAAAAAATCTATTTCAACACTGAAGGATATAATCCATATTTTGTTAGCGCAGAGTATATCATTAATTCACTCAAAAAAGGATTGCCAAGCGATCTCGATCTTTCTGATATTCATGAGGTGAATTATTATGGTGCAGGCTGCTCCACTGAAGATAAGGTGCAGATAGTTGAAGAGGCTATGTCTGCAGTATTTATCAACGCCAGTGTTTATGTTGGACATGACCTTCTTGCTGCAGCACGGGCATTACTAGGCTTAGATAGTGGTTTTGCTGCTATTTTAGGAACTGGAACTAATACAGGACTCTATAACGGCAAGGACATTTCTCTTAACATTGATTCTGCAGCATACATATTGGGTGATGAGGGCAGCGGTTGTTATATTGGTAAAAAGCTTCTCACGGATTATTTGAGAGGTTATATGCCCGAAGTAGTCAGAGAACGCTTTTGGGAAACATATAAGCTAACTCCGGATGAAGTAACTGATCATGTTTATACAAAGCCTTTGGCCAATCGTTTTTGTGCCAGCTTTGCCAAGTTCGTTTATGATAATAATGTTCATGCTGAATACTCAAGAAAAATCGTAAAAACTTCTTTTGTTGATTTTTTCCAAAATCTGGTTACACATTATCCAAACTATAAAGACCACACTTTTAACTGTATCGGTTCTGTAGGATATAATTTCAGAAATGTACTGGAGGAGACTGCAATAGAATACGGCATGAAAGTGGGTAAGATCATTCGTTCTCCAATAGATGATCTTGTGAGGTATCATGTTGAATTGGCACCGAGGTCCGGATCAAGTCCGGACTGACATTGGATCAAGTCCGGACTGACAATGGATCAAGCCCGATCTGATTGCGGATCAGGTCTACAATGACAGGCTCTGAGGATTTCAGAACGTCAAAGTTGACTGCCCCGTGGAGCTCATTCTTGCTTCGTGTTCAAGCAGCCATTTCTTACGCCATAATCCTGCAGAAAAACCTACGAGATCGCCATTACTGCCAATTACACGGTGACATGGTATGGCGATTATCAAATTATTGCGGCCATTTGCCGAAGCGATAGCGCGAATGGCCAAAGGGTTTTTCATTCGTTTTGCCAGGGCGGTATAGCTTATGGGTGTACCGGCATTGATTTTACTGAGTTCTTCCCATACCTTTTGCTGAAAATCAGTACCGGTCTGAACCATAGGAAAATCGAAATTCATTCTTTTTCCATCAAAATACTCCATGAACTGCACCTTGGCCAGTTCAGAAATTTCATTAGGATATTCTAAAGGAATATTCGAAGTAAAATTAATTGAACAAATTTCATTTTCGTTGGCCTCAATGACCATTTGTCCGATCGGACTATCAAGTATTGAAAAAAACATCATGCAAAATAAGAACAAATATCCATTTCATTTATTGCAGAGGATTGAATACCCGAAACTGAAAAGCAAATTCTATATTTGTGGAAATGGATTTATTGAGTCAGGTTAAATTTCTGATCCGTAAGGAAATCATGTTGGAATGGCGTTCAAAATATGCTTTGAACGGCATTTTACTTTACGTAGTGTCAACAGTTTTTGTATGTTATCTGGCTTTTCGCGAGATCACCAGTCCGCCAACCTGGAATGCCCTCTTTTGGATCATAATGCTTTTCGCTTCTGTCAATGCGATCACAAAAAGTTTTATACAGGAAAGCAAAGGCAGGCAACTCTATTATTACACAATCACCAGTGCCCAGGCAATCATTATTTCTAAGATCATTTATAATATCTTTCTGATGCTGCTACTCTCAGCAATTGCATTAGGTTTTTATACTCTGGTTTTTAAAAATCTGCTTGGTGATCCACTATTCTATTTTTTTGCCGTATTGCTGGGTAGCATTAGTTTCGCATCGGTATTTACGATGATCTCAGGAATTGCTTCCAAAGCAAATAATGCAGGAGGGCTAATGGCAATCTTAAGTTTTCCGGTCATAATTCCCCTTTTGGTAGTCCTGATCAAGTTGTCTAAAAACGCAATGGACGGTCTGGATCGCTCGGTATCCTATGATGAAATAGGAGTTCTAATAGCCATAAATATCATCGTGATCACTACTTCTTTATTGTTATTTCCTTACCTTTGGAAGGATTAATTCAAGAACCTTATGAATAAAAACTGGTGGAAAATCCTGGCCACAGTTCTTGTGCTGTACTCAATTATTGCGGGGTTTTTATTTCATGTGCCTGCAAAGCCAATCTTAAACGAAACCATCCGGAACATTCATTTCCATGTACCCATGTGGTTTGCCATGATTGTCATCTTAACCGTTTCCTTCATTTACAGCATACGCTATCTGAATTCAGCCAATGAAAATGATGATCTGATGGCTGTTGAAAGTGCCAATGTTGGAATCATTTTCGGTATTCTGGGTCTGGTTACCGGTGCTGTCTGGGCTAAATATACCTGGGGTGAAGCCTGGAGTAATGACCCTAAACAAAATAGTGCAGCAATAGCCTTGCTTGTTTATCTGGCTTATCTCGTGCTAAGAAACTCTCTTGAGGAAGAACAGAAACGAGGAAAAATTTCTGCAGTCTATAATATTTTTGCATTTCCGATTATGGTGGTATTGCTATTTATATTGCCACGTATGACCGATTCACTCCATCCCGGCAATGGGGGTAACCCTGGGTTTAATACCAAAGATATGGCACCCGAATTGCGTCCGGTGTTTTATCCTGCTGTGTTGGGTTGGATACTTATCAGTGTATGGATTACTATCATAAGGTATAGGATAAGAAAGTTGGAGAACAGACAGAACTTGATTAATTGAGAATTGACTCCCGATAGCCATCGGGATGACAGTGGAGAATGTTGCGTGAAATATAGTAAGTTGTCATCCCCACGCTGGAGGGAAATTAGCAGCTAAGTTAACACCCGATAGCTATTGGGTTAACAATTGGAGAACATATTTGATGTTTAATGCAATTTACTGACAACAGATAATAAACAACCACTTTTATTAGCGGTAAACACAAAAACTATAAATTTATTTTCGGCACAATGAAAAAACTTATCCTTATTTTAAGCTTTATGCTCTCATTTACATTAAATCTTCTGGCACAAAATTCTATTGGCGTGGAGATGGCTGATGCCCTGAGAAGCTCCGGAAAGATTTATGTTGTTGTATCAGTTATTTCAGTTGTATTCATCGGACTGGCTATTTATCTCTTTTCAATTGATAGCCGATTAAAAAAAATTGAAAAACAAAATACTAAATAATCTCTTTTAAAGTTCTTTAAATTGAGTTTCTGCTCAGTTGATGAAATTTATTTTGTATACTAAGTGATTTACATTTTTAGTAACGGTTTATTTCCATCAACTTTGTGGCATATAACCAATTATTCAAATTAAAATCTTTTCTTATGGCTAAGTCTATAGACGCAGCGCACTCAGAAACTTCGTTTTTTGGTGACGTTTGCCAGTTTTTTGATCATGCAGCAAAATTTACTTCTCACCCGGAAGGATTGCTTGACCAGATCAGGTCTTGCAATAGTGTTTACCGCTTCCGTTTTCCAATTCGTCGTGAGAATGGTTTTGAGGTAATTGATGCTTGGAGAGTAGAACATTCCCATCATAAATCACCCACAAAAGGCGGTATTCGTTATAGTGAAATGGTAAATGAGGATGAGGTGATGGCGCTTGCTGCACTCATGACCTATAAATGTGCGATTGTTAATGTTCCTTTCGGTGGTGCAAAAGGGGGAATCAAGATTAGAACGAAAGATTATTCTATTGCTGAACTTGAAACTATTACCCGTCGATATACTGTTGAATTAATAAAAAAGAATTTTATTGGTCCGGGTATTGATGTTCCTGCTCCTGATTATGGCTCAGGGGAACGTGAAATGAGCTGGATTGCAGATACTTATCAAACCATGAATCCTGGTCAATTGGATGCATTAGGTTGCGTTACCGGAAAACCATTAGCCTTGCATGGAATTGCCGGTCGGAGAGAAGCCACTGGCCGGGGGGTTGCCATTGCCATACGGGAGTGTGTAGATATCACAGAGGATATGAATAAACTCGGACTGAGTACTGGTTTGTCGGGTAAGCGGGTGATCGTGCAGGGATTAGGTAATGTAGGCTACCATACCATTAAATATCTTATTGAATTTGGTGCTACAGTAGTTGGTATCTGTGAGTATGAGGGTGCAATCTACAATCCTGACGGACTAAATCTGGATGAGGTATTCAACCATCGCAAATCCACAGGTTCGATTCTAGGTTTTGCCGGATCAACAAAAGAATTCAATAATTCTGCTGAAGGCCTTGAACAGGATTGCGATGTTTTGGTTCCTGCTGCTTTAGAAAATCAAATCACCATGGCCAATGTTGCCAATATTAAAGCAAAAATTATTGCTGAAGCTGCCAACGGTCCTACTACCCCCGATGCAGCTGATTTCCTGATTAAAAGAGGTTGCATTTTAATTCCTGACATGTATTGTAATGCCGGTGGTGTTACAGTTTCTTATTTCGAATGGCTTAAAAACCTTTCGCACGTGGCATTTGGCCGCATGGATAAGCGGTACGAAGAAAACGCCAACCAGAACCTCGTTAACATGGTTGAAAAGATTACTGGCATTTCACTTGATTCAGCTCAAAAGAGTATAATCGTTAAAGGAGCCACAGAGCTTGAATTAGTTAATTCCGGACTTGAAGATACGATGATCCGGTCATACCATGAGATACGTGATATACAAATGGCCAATTCTAAAATTGACGGATTGAGAACCGCAGCATTTGTCGGTGCCATTGATAAAGTTGCCATTTCCTATATGAATATGGGTATCTGGCCATGATTAATTCAGCGTAAAATTCAAAGGGAGATCATTTGGTTTTCCTTTTTATTTAGAATGATTCTAATATAGAAACATTCTTGTTATATTGAATTCTAAATTGAACTAATTAGTATTTTTGTAGTTGCATTTGGTAGGATTATTTAAAAAGCAGATTTATGAAGAAGAGTTCCATTGCCGGTATAGTTATCATTGCATTAGCAATTGGTATAATTATTAGCACCTACGCCGATTCAAGCACTTATGGCTCATTTACAGACGCCATAGAGAGTAGTTCTGAGTTACATGTTGTTGGACAACTGAATAAGGAAAAGGAGCTTTTTTATAAGCCACAACAGGATGCCAATTACTTTGCATTCTACATGAAGGATAATAAAGGGAAAGAGTGCAAAGTGGTCTTTAATGGCTCAAAACCACAGGATTTTGAACGTTCAGAACAGATTGTGCTAACAGGAAAAATGATTGGCAAAGAATTTCATGCTTCAAAGATTTTAATGAAGTGCCCTTCAAAATATACCACAGATGAGGTAGAAGTTACAGAAGTAACTGCCACCACCGCAAAAATTTAGATCTTAATGGAAATACAATACATTGGCGAAAACCTTCTTCCCGGGAAGTTAGGACAGTTCTTTATCATACTTTCGTTTTGTACAGCTCTTCTGTCAACAATTGCCTATTATTTCGCGACCAGCACTGCACTCTCAAAAGACCAGTCTGTTCAGGCAAGTTCTGATGGCTGGAAACGTATCGCAAGAATTGCATTTCGTTTAAATACAGTGGCCGTAATCGGAATTGGATCTTGCCTTTATTACATCATCTATAATCATTTGTTTGAATACCATTATGCATGGGCTCACTCATCGAAGATTTTACCGGTTTACTATATTATTTCATCTTTTTGGGAAGGTCAGGAAGGAAGTTTCTGGCTTTGGATGTTCTGGCAGGCTTTTTTAGGAACAATTATTCTTTCAAAGGGCAAGCGCTGGGAAAATTCAGTCATGACTACAATCATGCTTTCTCAGGCATTTATTGCATCCATGCTGGTTGGGGTTGAGGTTTTCGGACTAAGAATTGGAAGTTCACCATTTATTCTTTTAAGGGATGCGGTTCCGGGGCCAATCTTCGCTCGAGGTGATTATCTGAATATGGTTACAGATGGGAATGGTTTAAATCCATTGCTTCAAAACTACTGGATGGTTATACATCCACCCACTTTATTTCTTGGTTTTGCTTCCATGATTGTACCTTTTGCCTATGCCATTGGCGGTCTTTGGGAGAAAAAATATGCTGAATGGATTACTCCTGCTTTGCCATGGACCCTGTTTGCGGTAATGATTCTGGGTACAGGTATTATAATGGGTTCATTCTGGGCCTATGAAGCACTGAATTTTGGAGGCTTCTGGGCATGGGATCCGGTAGAGAACGCTTCCATTATACCATGGATGACTTTGATTGCTGCGGTTCACGTACTGATTGCATATAGAAATTCCGGTCATTCTTATTTTACAGCTACCTTCCTTGTTCTGATTAGTTTTGTACTAGTACTTTATGCATCATTTCTTACCAGAAGTGGAATTCTGGGTGAAACCTCAGTCCATGCTTTTACCGATTTAGGTATGTTCTGGCATTTAGTTCTATATGTAGTTGCATTCCTTTTTATCGCTATTTTCTTTCTTGTTATTCGCTGGAAAGAGCTTCCAATAACCAAAAAGGATGAAGAAACGTATTCGCGTGAGTTCTGGCTGTTTATAGGAGCTTTGGTTTTGTCAATCGCCTGCGTTCAAATACTTGCTACCACCTCTGTACCGGTATTCAATGCCATTTTTGGAACAGAGATCGCTCCACCGCCTGATGTTATAGCGCATTACAACAAATGGCAGGTTCCATTTGCTGTTGTAATAGCGTTCATTTCAGCATTTTCGCAATACCTAAAATATAAAAAGACTGATCCAAAGAAGTTTTTTGTGAGTATTTCAATATCACTTCTTGTTTCGGTATTCATTACAGCAGCAGCAGTATATGTAATGAATATTTATACCAACGTGATGTACATCATTCTTACGTTTGCTTCCGTGTTTTCGATAATGGCCAATGCTAGAATTCTAGGTGAAGCATTTAAAGGAAAGTGGAGACTTGCAGGTTCTGCAGTAGCACACATCGGTTTCGCTTTATTGCTTGTTGGAGCACTGGTTGCCGCTGCAACAAATAAAATTATTTCGATCAATAATACCGGCATTGGTTTTGGAGATGAGTTCGCAAAGAGTAACAATCCTCGCGAAAATATTATTCTTTATAAGGATGAGCCTACCAAGATGGATCGCTACACAGTTACTTATTTGGGAGACTCCACAAAAGGTGTAAATACTTATTACAGAATTAATTATAAGGTTATTGATGAGGCTGGTGGTACTATTAAAGAGAACTTTACACTCTATCCTAATGCACAACAAAATGCAAAGATGAGGCAAATTATTGCTTCTCCGGATACCCGTCACTATCTTTTTCATGATGTTTACACCCATGTAAGCAGCGTTCCGCTTAAAGAAGAAGACCATGAAGAACATGAAGGACACTCTGAGGACGAGAAATATGAGAAGCCCGTTACCTATGAAGTGAATGTAGGCGACACGGTTCGTTTCAGAGAAGGTTATATTTTAGTTAAGGGTATTAACCGTGATGCGAAAATTCAGAATATTCCTGTCGGTGAACGTGATATCGCTATAGGCTTGCAATTGGATGTAATTTCTGACGGTCAGGTGATTCCTTCAGAGCCAATTTACTTATTAAAGGATGGCTCCAAATTTGATTTTGGAAAAACGGTAGAGGAAAAGGGTTTAAAATTGCGCTTTTCAAATGTTTATCCCGATAAAGACAAGCTTGAACTGATGGTTTATCAGAAACCTAAAGCTGAGAAAGATTGGGTAGTTCTAAAGGCAATAGAATTTCCATACATAAATTTATTTTGGGGTGGCACAATCATTATGGTGATTGGATTTATACTATCCATTTTCAGAAGAAATAAGGAAATTAAGCAAGCCTGATGAATATTGTCATATTAGGCAGCGGTAACATAGCTACGCATCTAGGCCGTGGATTTAAAATGGCCGGACAAACTATTTCCCAAGTCTGGAGCCGTGATATTACAAAGGCTAGTGTTTTGGCAGATACTTTGGCTGCAGAGGCTATCGACAGTATGATTGACCTTGATCGTACAGCAGACTTGTTTATTATTGCTGTAAACGATGAAGCTATTAGGAAGATTGCCCTTGAATTGAAGCTCAGCGATCAGCTTCTTTTACATACTTCGGGTTCAACCGGACTTTCAGCTCTTGAAGGTGCATCCACAAAAATCGGAGTTTTTTATCCACTGCAGACTTTTTCAAAGATCAAATCTATTGACTTTCGAAATATACCAATTATTATTGAAGCAAATGTTCCTGAAGTTCTGGCAATTATTCGGGCAATTGCAGATCGTTTGTCAGAAAAGGTAATTGAATTAAATTCAGAGCAACGTAAGACACTCCATATTGGAGCAGTTTTTGCCTGTAATTTTACAAATCATCTTTTTGGGCTTGCTCAAGAGTTATTAGAAGAAAAGGGCTTAGATTATGAGCTTTTGAAACCCCTGATTGAAGAAACGCTCAACAAAATTGAAATCAATAGTCCGGTTTCTGTTCAAACCGGACCTGCCATCAGGGAGGATCAAACTACCATTCAGGCTCATCTTGAACTTCTGAAACATAATCCCGATTTATCAGAACTCTACATTAAACTCAGTCAAAGCATAGTCAATTTGCATAAGCGTTCTCAAGGCTGAAGATAAAATGCTACTTTTACACTAATGAACATTTTTAAATTAAAAATCAATTTTGAGGAGGCTTTAAAGTCAGTAATTGAGCTTCCAATAGCAGAAGGCGAATCCGTTCTTGATGTTTGTCTGGATAATGGTATTGAATTACAACATAATTGTGGTGGAGTTTGCGGATGCAGTACCTGTCAGGTCTATGTTAATTTTGGGATGGATAACATTCAGGAGATATCTGAAAAGGAAGAAGATTTTATTGATCGTGCTATCAATCCAAGGATCAATTCGCGTTTGGGATGTCAATGTGTTGTAATAAATGGCGATATTGAAGTAACGCTTCCGGACCAACATCAGTTTTTAGGACATTAATAAAATTATAAAAGAGCAATGGCGAAAGAAAGTTTTGAATTACCAATTTATTGGAATGATTATGAAGATATAGCTATGGGTCTCTATGAGAAATTTGGTGACGATTTTGGTGAATCTCAAATCTATAGAATACGATTTACCGAACTTCTCGACTGGATTTTAAGCCTTCCTAATTTCGCTGGTACCCGCGAGCAGTCCAACGAAGGACATCTGGAGCAAATTCAGACAGCATGGGTGTACGAGTGGCGCGATAATCAATAGGGGGCGGAGGACCGAAGTCTGATGTCTGAAGTCTGATGTCAAGTCAGATCTCAGACCTCAATATTACATCTCATATCTAAACCCCATGTTCTTAGAAAAACTAAAGCATATCAAAGCATTTGTTCTGGATGTAGATGGCGTTATGACCAATGGTTTACTGTTGGTTACTGAATCCGGAGAATTTTTGAGGCAATTTAATATTAAAGATGGCTATGCCCTTCAATTGGCAGTGAAGCAAGGATTTAAAATAGCCGTTGTTTCGGGTGCAAGATCTAAAGGAGTGGAGCATCGCTTGAGAGGGCTTGGTATTACCGATATTTATCTTGGTTTAGACTCGAAAACCGCTGCCTATAACGAGTTTCTGGAACAGAATGGATTATTGCCTGAGCAAGTACTCTTTATGGGCGATGATATTCCCGATCTGGAACTTATGAAGATGGCAGGTCTTGCAGTCTGTCCGGCTGATGCAGTAGAGGAGATCAAAGCTGTTGCCCACTATATTTCTCCAAGAAATGGCGGTGAATCATGCGTCAGAGATATTGTTGAAAAAGTATTAAAGATCCAGAATCTGTGGGCCAATTCAGATAATTCTGCCACTGATGGTAGCAGAATCTGATTATTCCATTCAGATTTAAACCTTTTGCTTTATTATTAATCAAATCGAAAAACCAGTAAATATGAAAAAATTAATTACTGCCATGTGCTTGATCCTCTGTATTGCAACGTTCGCCAATGCACAGGGAGGCCAACAAATGGGTACACCTGAGGAAAGAGCTGAGCGGCAAATTACTCAATTAGCAACTTTAAACCTTTCAGCTGAACAAAAATCAAAATTAAAAGAAGTATTTATCTGGTCGGCAAAGCGTTCCGACAGTGTAAGAACGACTTTAACTGAAGGGGGTGACTTTCAGGCCTTACGTGCTAAAATGGTACCCCTTCAATCCGAGACCAAAAATAAAATCAATGCATTACTAAACGATGAACAAAAGAAAGCTTATGAAGCTATTCTTGAAGAGCGTCGTGCCAGAATGCGGAATAACTAATAAACCTATTTTGATTGAGTTTAGGATATATCAGGTATTAATTGTAGTGTCTGATGTTTTTAAACCCGATTGTAGCGGATACCGGCCTGTGCTCAAGGCCTGTGGCGTATGAGCGAAAAGCGGGAATACCTTGAAAAGGAGCTCAATAGTATATTTCCAAATAATTAAATAATAATCCATCCAAAGAAGCACTTTGATAGTATTTAAAGCGGCCACCTAATTTCTTATTTTTGGCAAAACCTAATGATATGATCAAACAATTTCCGTCAATTATTTTAGCATCCAAATCGCCACGCAGACAGGAACTATTGAAACTCATGGGATTTGATTTTCAGGTGGTTCTAAGAGAAGTTGACGAAAGTTATCCTCCTGACCTATCGCCATCTGAAATTGCGGTTTTTATCTCAGAAAAAAAGGCAAGAGCATTCGATCTACTGATTGAAAACGAAGTCGTGATTACGGCAGATACGATTGTCTCGCTTGATGGTAAAATTCTTGGTAAACCCGAAAATGAAGATCACGCCTTTGAAATCCTTTCGGCATTATCCGGTAAGAAACATGATGTCATTACAGGTGTAAGTCTCCTGAAGAATCATAGTATTTCCAGTTTCTATGAACTTACAGAAGTGTTTTTTAAGGAGATCAGTGTTGAACAGATTCGATATTATATTAATACCTGCAAGCCAATGGATAAAGCGGGTGCGTATGGGATCCAGGAATGGATTGGATTAGTGGCAGTTGATAAGATAAATGGCTCTTACAGCAATGTTGTTGGCTTACCTACGCATCGTTTATACACTGAGCTCTGTAATTTATCTGAATAATTACAAGGTTCTGTTTCTTAGGTATTCAAATAGCAGGCCTTCTTTCAATGAATAGGTCGATAACCTAAACGATTTAAAGGCAAATTGATCAATAACATACTTGGTGATCAGCGTAGCCATTACAATCATGTCTGTTCTGACCGGGATGATGGCTTCGTTTTTACTGCGTTCTGTGTGTGTACTATTCAGAATGATTTCCGAAATAGCTGCAAAATCCTTCAATTCAATAATGGTTTCAGGATTTTTAAATCTGACCTCAAATTTTGAATCAATTAGTGCTGCGAAGCTTTCAAACGCTCCAGCAGAACCGATGAGTAGTTCTGGTTTATGGATATTTGACTGGATTTTGAGTTCAGAAAGTGTGCTTTCCAAATATAAATTCAGTTTATTTTTATCCGCCTCAGAAATAGGATCTGAATGGTGGAATTGTTCCATGAGTCGGGCCGCCCCAATATCATAACTTCTTTTCCAGAATATTTCTTTCTGATTACAGATAATAAATTCAACGCTTCCACCACCAATATCAATGATTAGATATTTTTCATCAACACCATCAATAGCCGAACTAACACCGAGATAAATCAATTCTGCCTCCTGATCTCCGGTAATGATTTCAGGGTTGATTCCTGTTTCTGATTTGATTCTATCTAAAAACTCTAGCCCGTTGATGGAAGTCCGGAGCGCCGATGTTGCTACAGCCCTCACCGTTTTAACCTGATAAAGGTCTATTGATTTTTTGAATTCTTTCAATGCTGTGAGTCCGCGATCAAAAGCCGCCTCACTGATATAGCCCTTTTGGATTCCCCCCTCAGCTAATTTTACTGCTATGCTTTCAGTATAAACGAGCATAGGCTTATTTTTAATGATGTTTGCAATCAATAACTGAAAAGTATTTGTACCCAGATCGAGTATTGCAACGGAATTCATTTTTTGAGTAATATTTATAAATGGACTATGCTTTTACCTTAAGTTTTCACGTTTTGCAGCTATCCGAAGGGTAGAACTTTTACCACAAAGCTTGATTTGAAACACGAAACCCCGCATTTTAGGCAGGTGCTTTTTATAGCCAGTACTTTGTGTTTTCGTTATTGTTTTGTCTTGAATGATTTAATCAAAAAATAAATCAGAGGAATAAAAATTAGCCCCAATGTCAAAGGCAAAAACCAAATTCCAAGTCCGTTCGCTTCTCCATTTCCATTTTGAATTGTCTTGAAAGCAATTAATCCAAAAATAACAACAATAACAAGTTTCAAATATCTAATCATTCTTGTTGCATTTGTGTATTGTCTTAATGCGTTATGTTGTGTTATGTTGGTCGGATAATTAAAAATGTGAGGAAACTTATTTAGAAATGTAAGTCCGACGAATAGAGCTGTTGCTAGTAGTGGCAAAGTCAAAATAGTAACTTTTCCGTTAAAGCCGTCCGCTTCTCCTGCTATATTATAATGTGTTGGAATAGTGTCAGGTAAGTCTGCGTAGTTTTTAACGGTGAAACCCCAAACAGAAATAACCAAAACCCAACCAATAATTTCGAATGCCTTGTCGGCTTTGGTGTGCTCTAGTTTTATTTTTGGTCTTTCTTCCATTATTTTAAATTTCCTCGATGTCGTTTCTCAACATCGGATGTAACTTTTAGCTTTTAAAATTTCACCTTCAGCTTTTATCTTTCACCTTTCAGCTTATTCTTTATACATAAACCATTTCCCCAACTCAGCAAAACTCACTTTTTTACCGTACATCAAAATACCCACACGATAAATTCTGGATGCTACCCAAGTAGTGAAAATGAATCCTCCTATGAGCAGGGTTATTGATAAAGCTAATTCCCAATTCGGAACTCCAAAGGGTAATCTCACCATCATTGCAATTGGTGATGTGAAAGGAATAATGCTTAACCAGAACGACAGACTACTATCTGGGTTGTTGACAATGAAACTGAACGACATGATATAGGTAAATAGCAGCGGCAGAGTTATGGGAAGCATGAATTGCTGAGTTTCAGTATCACTTTCAACGGCAGATCCTACTGCGGCAAATAGGGCACTATAAAGCATATATCCACCAAGAAAGAATATAATAAATATTGGAAGGATGTATGTCCAGTCAACCGTTTGGAGAGCATTTATGATGTCCATTCCCGGGCTATCATTGTTTACTGAAGCAGCTTGTTTATTCATTGGCATTTCAGATTTTACCTGATCCATTTTGCCATTAAATATTATCTGACTTGCAACTGTCATCAGTCCTATTGAAAGTGTAATCCAAAGCAGGAATTGTGTCAGACCAACTAGTCCAATACCTACAATTTTTCCCATCATCAGCTGAAAAGGTTTTACTGATGAAATAATAACTTCCACGATCCTGCTGGTTTTTTCTTCAATAATCCCCCTCATTACCTGAATTCCATAAATAAAGAGAGACATATAGATCAAAATTGCTGCTGCAAATCCAACGGCCATAGCAGCTCCCGAGCTACTATCTTTTTCTCCTTCAAGAGTTAATTCCTTTGATACAACAGATAATTTTGGTTTTATCTTATCCAGGGTAAGCACATCAATGCCTGCATCAGCCAGCATTTTGGTTCGCATCTGATCATTTAACTGGTTTTCAATGGTACTAATTACTGATATGCCCGCCTTTTTCTGGGAGAACATTTCAATAGGTCCTCCGCTAGTAATGTTCTTCGGAATGTAGAGTACGAATGCATCTTCGTTTTTGATAACTTTCTGTTTAGCATCTGCCAGGGTCAGTTCTGATATGCGAAATGTGGCCGCCTTTTTATCTTCCAGTCCCTTATTGAAAATCCCGCTGTCGTCAATTACTTCCACTGCTGGTATATTGTCGCCACCTTGCAACGATAGTGCAAAAATAAGAGCGTACATGCCAATGATTAAGATGGGTACCAGAAATGTCATTACTAAAAATGATTTCTTTTTTACCCTGCTAAAATATTCTCTTTTTATAATTAGTATGATCTTGTTCATTTGTCAGATTAGTTTTTTACGTTTTGAATGAAAATGTCATTCATGCTGGGTGCAATTTCAGTTAGCTCGGTAACCTGAACCTTTGGGATTAAAAATTTCAAAACATCATTTGAAGAATATCCCGGATTGATTTGAATGGTTAGATGCGTGCCTTTTTCGTTTTTCTTCTCCTCATTGATTGTGAACAGCAAAGATTCAACGGAATCCAAAACACCTGAATATGCTATCTTGTAAGTATTGTTTCTGTAAAGATCCTTTATATCCTTCACCTTCCCGTCGAGAATTTTCTTTGATTTATGGATAAGAGCAATACTGTCGCACAATTGTTCAACAGATTCCATCCGGTGAGTTGAGAAGATAATGGTAGCTCCTTTTTGGTTCAACTCCAGAATTTCATTGGTTATTAATTGGGCATTTACTGGGTCAAATCCCGAGAATGGCTCATCCAGGATAATCAATTCCGGCTCATGAACAACAGTAGCAATAAATTGTACTTTTTGTTGCATACCCTTGCTCAGATCTTCAACCTTTTTGCTCCACCAATTTTGGATACCCATTTTCTCAAACCAGTATTTGATTCTGTTTGTTGCATCTGCTTTTGATAAACCTTTCAATTGCGCCAGATACAACATTTGTTCACCGATCTCCATTTTTTTATATAATCCCCTTTCTTCAGGCAGATATCCAATTTTTGAAATGTGGGAAGGGTTTAATTTTTCGCCATTTAATAATATTTCACCTTGATCAGGCGCGGTAATCTGATTGATTATTCGAATTAGAGAGGTTTTTCCAGCACCGTTTGGACCCAGGAGTCCGAAAACCGAACCCTTTTCAATTTCAATCGAAACATCGTCTAATGCCCGATGTTTAGCATATTGTTTTACTATATTTCTGATGCTTAGCATATAATCGTATTATTACCTGTTGGATACTCTTCTGCTGATTTTGTTACACATTTATGTTCTTGTCTCTGATTCAAAAACATTGTATGCTTTAGCTTAATGGGGATTAATAGAACGTATTCTAAAGGTACTTGAAAATTTGTGTTTCAGTATTTTCAATAGTATCTGTATCGATTGTATGTTATTTTTTCTTTCATATTATGGTAATTATGGTCAAAAATAAGCAGCTGCACTTTTTTTTATCTTGGAATTTATATCTTTAAAACAAAGACATCCAATGGTACAGTTCAATTCGAAAAAAATCCTTGTGTTAATTGCACTACTGATGGTGGTAGGTGCATTATATAAGTTGTCACTTTCTAATCAGAAAGTGGATTACAATGCTCATGTCAAGCCAATTATCAATAAGAAATGTATCGCTTGCCATGGTGGAGTTAAGCAGGAAGCCGGATTCAGTCTCCTCTTTCAGGAAGAGGCATTAGGACTCACTGACTCAGGAAAACCTGCAATCATTCCGGGTGATCCTGAGGGCAGTGAATTGATTAAAAGAATTACTAATAAGGATCCTGAAGAAAGAATGCCTTATAAGCATGAAGCACTTTCTAAAGAAGAGATTGAAGTTTTCAGGCAATGGATTAAAGAAGGTGCAAAATGGGGAGAGCATTGGGCTTACGTATCCGTTAAAAAACAGGATATTCCGAATATTAATAATAAATGGGTTAAAAATGATATTGATAGATTTATTTATGAAAAACTGGAGGAACAGAAATTGGATCCCTCTCCAGAAGCTGATAAGGCAACTCTATTGCGAAGACTTAGTCTTGATCTTATCGGTCTCCCAGCATCGTCTGCAACTTCAAAGAAATACCTTCAGGACAATTCCAATAAAGCTTACGAGAATCTTGTAGACGATTTATTATCTTCTCCTCGTTATGGTGAAAGATGGACAAGCCTGTGGCTTGATCTTGCTCGCTATGCAGATACAAGAGGATATGAGGCCGACCGAGGTAGAATTATTTGGAAATACCGTGATTGGTTAATCAAATCATATAATTCAGATAAGCCATACAATGATTTTCTTATTGAGCAACTTGCAGGTGATCTTTTGCCAAATCCTGATGATGCAAAATATATAGCAACAGCATTTCACAGGAACACCATGACTAATGATGAAGGTGGAACTGATAATGAAGAATTCAGAACCTCGGCAGTGATGGATCGGGTAAATACAACATGGAGTGCTACAATGGGAACTTCTTTCAACTGTGTACAATGTCATAGTCATCCTTATGATCCGTTTAAGAGTGATGAATATTATAAGTTTCTGGCTTTTTTCAACAATACGAGGGATGAAGATACTAATGCAGATTATCCATTATTACGCCAATATAATTCTCAGGATAGCATTAAGCTGGTAAAGCTGATTGAATGGTTAAAAAGTAACACAACAGAAAGTCAGGCGAAAAAATACTTTAACTTTCTTAAAACATGGCAGCCAACAATTAATTCACTGCAATGTGATCAGTTTGTGAATGCTGCTTTGATTAGCAGCTGGTTTGCCGGACTGCGAAATAACGGTACCTGTCGATTGAAGGATGTTGTTTTAGAAAATAAGACACAACTCATGTTTCGTTATAAAACCAATTTTGATGGGGGCAAATGGTCTATTTATCTGGATGCTTTAAATGGCCAATTATTAACGACTGTTCCCCTTGCGAACACAAAAGGTGAATGGAAAATTGTAATGCTGCCAATACCCGCCGAAACCGGAAAACATAACCTGTTTTTTAAATATTTCAGTCCGGCAATTAAAAACCCCGATGATACCGGTGTACTGTTTGAGTGGTTTCAGTTTGATGTGCCTTTTCCCGGCAAAGGAAAACCAGGTTATGAACTTGCTCTAAGTAATTTCAACCAGCTGATGCAAGCCAGGGTAGATGAAACACCTATCATGATCGAAAATAACCACGAACAATACAGAACTACCCAAGTTTTTGAACGTGGAAATTGGATGGTTAAAGGAAACAAGGTTGAACCTGGTGTTCCGGACATCATGAATCCAATGCCTGCAAATGTTCCTAAGAATAGATTAGGAATGGCCTTATGGTTAACTGATAAGAAAAATCCGCTTGTCGCCAGGACTATGGTGAATAGATTATGGGAGCAGTTATTTGGATTTGGGATTGCTGAAACACTTGAGGACCTTGGCTCACAAGGAATTGCGCCAACTCATAAGGAATTACTGGATCATTTGTCATGGAAATTCATGAATGAGCATAATTGGAGCATGAAAAGTCTTCTAAAGGAGATTGTCATGTCTGCGGCATACAGACAGAGTTCTGCAGTTACAGAAGAAAAATTAGAGATTGATCCTAATAATAAGTTTTATTCAAGAGCTTCAAGAATCAGACTTTCAGCAGAGCAGCTAAGAGATCAGGGTTTGGAAGTAAGTCAGGTGTTAAGTAATAAAATGTATGGACCTAGTGTAATGCCATTTCAACCTGAAGGTATCTGGAGGTCGCCATATAACGGAGAGAAATGGATAATGAGTCAGGGGGAGGATCAGTACAGAAGAGCAGTTTATACCTATCTCAAGCGTACAGCTCCTTATCCTTCCATGATGACCTTTGACGGAAGTGCCAGAGAATCATGCCTGCCCCGTAGAATCAGGACGAATACTCCCTTGCAAGCTTTAACCTCACTGAATGACTCTACAACATTGGTAATTTCCAGGAGTTTGGCACTGCGTATGAAAGAGTTAGGAGGGAAGGAAACAAAAACCCAAATCAGTAAGGCTTATGAAGCCATGATGTTTAAACCGATTTCGGAGAAAAAATTAAAGGCATTATCTGAGCTGTATTTTGAAGCCTTAAAGAAATATAAAAAAGATAAAACAGCCGTTATTGAATTAATGGGTTCAAAAGATAGAACTCCAGATCCTGAAACAGCATCATTGGTAATTGTTGCCGGTGCCATGTTAAATATGGATGAATGGCTCAACAAAAATTAAATAGGTTTTAGCAATTGTAAAATAATTTATATGAAGAGAGATGCTCAGGTACAAAAGTTAAGAATGGAGGCCGAACATGCAGCTTTGCAATTACATACCCGTCGTCATTTTTTGAAGGAAGGAGCTATGGGCTTTGGTGCACTTGCTTTGGGCTCATTGCTTGGAAGCTGTGGTTTTGGTGGATCTTCTGCCCCAAATGCAATGTTAGATGCTTCCAATCCGCTTGCGCCAAGGCCTCCAATGTTTCCTGGAAAAGCTAAATCAGTCATTTATTTACATATGGCCGGGGCACCTTCTCAACTCGAGATGTTCAGCTATAAGCCAGAATTGGCAAAACTTGATGGTCAGGATTGTCCACAGTCTTTGCTCGAAGGTAAAAAGTTTGCATTTATAAGAGGAGTACCTAAAATGCTTGGTCCGCAGGCGAATTTTAAACAGCACGGCAATAGTGGCTTATGGCTTTCGGATAATTTACCCCACCTTGCTACTGTTGCAGATGAGATTGCCATGTTAAATGCTGTCACAACCGACCAGTTTAACCATGCACCTGCGCAATTACTCATGCATACAGGTTCAGCACGACTTGGAAGGCCTAGTGTTGGCGCCTGGGTAACTTATGGAATGGGATCAGAAAATAAGAATTTGCCCGGCTTTGTTGTTTTAACTTCCGGCGGTAATAATCCGGATGCCGGGAAAAGTGTTTGGGGAAGTGGTTTTCTTCCAAGTGTTTACCAGGGTGTTCAATGCAGGGGGGAGGGTGATCCGGTCTTGTTTATTAAAGATCCGGCAGGTATGGACAGAGATCTTCGTAAAGCATCCATTGATGCCATTAACAAAATAAATCAGGAGCAATACGAAGAGTATAAAGATCCCGAAATTTTGTCGCGCATCGCCCAATATGAAATGGCCTATAAAATGCAGATTTCAGTGCCCGAAGTCATGAATATAAATGATGAACCAGCATATATACATGAGATGTATGGTACAGAACCAGGTAAAACAAGTTTTGCTAATAATGTATTACTGGCCAGAAAACTGGTTGAAAAAGGTGTTCGTTTTGTTCAGTTATTTGATTGGGGTTGGGATACGCATGGAAATTCAGCCAGTGGATCTGTTGATATTGGACTGGTCAATAAATGCCGAAATGTAGATAAACCCATTACCGCATTGATTCTTGACCTAAAGCAAAGAGGTTTACTTGATGAAACCCTGATAGTTTGGGGTGCTGAATTTGGAAGAACCCCGATGCAGGAGAATAGAGAAGGAAAAGATATGCCTTTTAAGGGTAGAGATCATCATGCGGGAGCATTCAATATGTGGATGGCAGGTGGAGGTATCAAAGGTGGTACCACATATGGAGAAACAGACGAAATTGGATATGATATTGTGAATGGCAAAACAGAAGCATTTGATATCCAGGCAACTATACTTAATCAATTGGGCTTTGATCATGAAAAGTTCACTTATGAATCACAAGGCAGACCATTCCGCTTGACAGATGTTGGTGGAAAAGTGATTTCCGATATTATAGCTTAACTTGAATTTGAGGTAATTATATGAAACAAGACCGAAGAAAGTTCATCAAAACATCTGCTGTTGGTTCAGCAGGATTATTACTATCCTCACTAGAATCCCTTGCCTTACCCGAAATGACTACTTCAACTTTTAATAAAAATTATGAACTAAAGATTCTGGCAACCATGTGGGGTTATCAGGGTACGATAGATTCTTTTTGTGCAAAGGTCAAAAAGGAAGGGTATGACGGAATAGAATTGTGGTGGCCAACAGATAATAAAAAGGTCCAGGATGAACTATTTGCTGCTCTGAAGAAGCATGATCTTGAAATAGGCTTCCTCTGCGGGGGATCTCAGTCCGACCCCCTTACACATCTTGACTTCTACAAAAAAATGATCGATGCGGCAGCGAAACAAAATATTCAGAGACCATTGTACATTAACAATCACTCTGGAAGGGACTATTTTAGTTTCGATGATAATAAGAAATTCATTGAGCATACTCAGGCATTGGCAAAGGAAACCGGACTTTTAATTTGCCATGAAACACATCGTGGCCGAATGTTGTTTGCTGCTCATGTTACCAGAAATTTCCTTGAGAAGTATCCTGATCTGAAGCTGACTTTAGATATTTCACATTGGTGCAATGTGCATGAGAGCTTACTGGCTGACCAGAAAGAATCTGTTGATCTGGCATTGACACGCACTGAACATATTCATGCCAGAATCGGCCATCCTGAAGGCCCTCAAGTTAATGATCCCCGTGCACCTGAATGGGAATTAACCGTAAAGCAGCATTTTGAGTGGTGGGATAAAGTAGTGGAAAGGAAAAGAATGAAGGGTGAGCCTGTTACTTTTTTAACGGAATTTGGTCCACCTGACTATATGCCTACTTATCCATATACCAAACAGGCTTTGTCTGATCAATGGGCTGTTAATGTGCACATGATGCATTTGCTTAGAAAACGATATTCTTGATTTCATCTTGCCTGAATGAGCACATTAGCTATATTATTGTTTAATCTTACTGACTTGGTCGGGAGTTTTCACCCTCTTTTTGTACATCTTCCAATCGGGATATTGCTGCTTGCAGCATTGTTTAAATTATTGTCCCGAAAGGAAAAATATCAGGCGCTGAGTACAGCTGTTGATGTTTCTTTATTTCTGGGTATGCTAAGTGCAATAGCCTCCTGTATTAGCGGATATCTGCTTTCAGGTTCTGGTGATTATGATGAAAATCTTATTTTTAATCATCAATGGTCAGGAATTGCCCTTGCGATAGTTTCAGTTATTGCATGGTATTTAAACAGGAAGGATAGACAAATTACTTGGATTTTTATTCTAATAGTATTGTTGATTGTAATCACCGGGCATTTGGGTGGTTCAATAACGCATGGCTCTGATTACCTGACCCGTGCATTTACTAAAGGGGAAACAGATCAAATTGAAGAAAAAAGAAAGCCAATTCCCAATGTTCAGCAGGCACTGGCCTATCAGGATGTCATTAAGCCAATTCTCACCTCAAAATGTTATAAATGTCATGGTATAAATAAGCAGAAGGGAAAGCTTAGATTGGATATGCCCGATTTTATTTTAAAAGGAGGTAAGGGGGGCAAAGCAATCATTGCCGGAAATACTGATGAAAGTGAATTGATCAAACGAATCTTATTGTCAAAGGAAAGTGATGATCATATGCCACCTATCGAACAACCGCAACTTACAAAAACCGAGCTGGATCTGATTCATTGGTGGGTTAGCAGCGGGGCTGATTTTGATAAGAAAGTGGCCGATCTTGTCCAAACCGAAAAGATCAAACCGGTTCTTTTATCATTACAGTCTGAGGAAAAGCTTGAAAAAGAATTGATATCTGATATTCCTGAAAAAGCAGTAGAGCAGGCAGATACAAAAGTTGTTCAGGAGCTACTCGCCCGCGGAGTTGCCGTAATACCCGTTGCTCATAACAGTAATTACCTTTCTGTCAATTTTGTTGCTTTGGATACAATCACTGATAATGATCTGCAATTATTGCAGTCATTAAGCAAACAGCTAATTTGGTTAAAAATTGGTGATACTAATCTGAATAATGATAAGCTTAAATTCCTTCTGAAATTATCCTCACTTTCTCGTCTTTCAATAGAAAGAACTGCGGTTAATGATAGTGGTATTGCAATGCTAACAAGTTTGCCAAACCTAACATATTTGAATCTTGTTGGAACATCAGTAACAGCGGACGGGCTAATGCAGTTAAAACCCTTGAAAGAGCTCAGGCAAATTTTTCTTTATCAAACAGCGATTTCTGGTAAAGAATTCAGTCAGCTCAATAAAATTTTTCCAAAAGCGGTCATTGATACTGGAGGATATAAACTAAAATATCTTGAAAGTGATACGGTGGAGTTAAAATCTGCGAGAGTTAAGTTATAGGATTTTTCGAATGTTAACGGGAATTTAACCTGCAACTTAATATTAACCTGCATCTTTAAATGAAGATTTTTTATTTTTTAAAAAATAGAAGTTATGGAAAAAAATAGTAGCGGGGATACCCGCCGGAGATTCATAAAGCAGATTTCCTTTGCTTCTGCTTTATTGTTAACTGGTAGAATCACCGGACTTTCTGCAGAGGAAGTTTATGGTTTAAAAGCAAAAGTTAAACTGAGATTCGTACTTGCTTCCGACTTTCATTATGGGCAGCCCAACACAGCTTTCGACGAGATGACTGATAAAGTGATTGATCAAATTAATTTATTCAATAAGAGCAATCAAATTGATTTTTGTGTGCTAAATGGTGACATTATTCATAACGAAGAGAACCTCTTACCTCTGGTCAAGAAAAAAACTGATAACCTGCAGGTTCCTTATTATGTGGTTCGGGGAAATCATGACATGGTGACTGATGAATTATGGAATGAGGTCTGGAAAATGCCATTGAATCATAGTTTTGAGGCTAAAGGTTCAGCATTTATACTTGCAGACACCTCTAATATTCAGGGTACTTATGTTTCACCTGATTTGCAATGGTTAAAAGAAATGCTTGAAAAATACAAAAGCAAGAAGAATGTATTTCTTATTTTGCATATTCCGCAGGCTAAATGGACTGAACATGCAATAGATACCCCTGAATTTTTTGAATTAATTCATAAATATCCAAATGTCAGAGCAGGGTTTCATGGTCATGTCCATGATCAGGATGGTGTGTTCATGGCAAGAAATATCCCTTTCTTATTTGATTCCCATGTTGGAGGAAGTTGGGGAACGCCTTACAGAGGCTTTAGAGTGGTGGAGTTATTGAATGATGGTACTTTGGTTACCTATATGATGAACCCAACAGAAAAACTAACTGAGCTTAAATACATGGCATAAAATAATTCACCTGGGGTCAACGGCCTCAGATGGATAATTTTAAAGGAAGTGAGTTCAATATAAAATCAATCATAGCTATTTAAATTAAAGATTTTCTCTTGTTTTATAAAGCATGTTACATGCTCCTTTAATCCTGAAAATCCCTGGCTAGCGCATACGGTTGCTTCATCTTAAATATGGCGGATATGGAAAAAAATATAAGCAGACAGACTCGCAGGAGGTTTATACAGCAGATTTCATTTGCCTCTGCTTTATTGCTAACTGGTAAAATTACCGATCTTTCTGCAGAGGAAGTTTATGACTTAAAGGCCAAAGTTAAACTGAGATTTGTGCTTGCCTCCGACTTTCATTATGGGCAGCCCAACACGGCATTCGATGAGATGACTGATAAAGTGATTAATCAGATTAATTTATTTAATAAGAGTAATCGTATTGATTTTTGTGTGCTTAATGGTGATATTATTCATGACGAAAAGAACTTCTTACCGTTGGTTAAAAAGAGGACTGATAACCTGCAGGTACCTTGTTATGTTGTTCGGGGAAATCATGATATGGTGACTGATGAATTATGGAATGAGGTATGGAAAATGCCATTGAATCATAGTTTTGAATCTAAAGGTTCGGCGTTTATACTTGCAGATACCTCTAATGAACAGGGTACTTATGTTTCACCAGATCTGCAATGGTTAAAACAGATGCTTGAACAATACAAAAGCAAAGAGAATGTGTTTCTGATTCTGCACATTCCACCAGAAGAATGGACTGAACAAGCGATTTATGCTCCTAAATTTTTTGAATTAATCCATAAATATCCAAATATCAGAGCAGGATTTCATGGTCATTTACATGATCAGGATGGTGTGGTCATGGCTAAAAATATCCCTTTCTTATTTGATTCCCATGTTGGAGGAAGTTGGGGAACGCCTTACAGAGGCTTTAGAGTGGTAGAGTTATTGAATGATGGTACTTTGGTTACCTACATGATGAATCCTACTGAAAAACAAGGGGAACTTAAATATTTAGTTTGATAATTATTCAACTGGGGTTAAAGGCCTCAGATGGATAATACGGTTGGACTGGACTGCCCGTCCCAATGAAATGCAACACCGGGTTAAATAAACCTTGCCGGAGGAGGTAGCTTCCGGCTATTGGTATATGATGTAGAACGCGATTTCTTGCCGGAACTACCCCGGAGGAAAGGACTGAACTAACCTATAACACGCAGGTATTGCTTTCCAAGTTCAAAAAATAATCATTCTAAAGCCTTGACTGATCAGTTTTAACTGTATTATTTTAACCCGCCCTTATAGTGAAACTCAAGTTATAAAGTAAGTTTTATACCTCCAAAGAAATTCCGCCTTGCAGCAGCATTGAAGAATCTACCTCCAAATGCATTAATGTCATTGCCAAGGCTATACGTTTCATTCAAGAGGTTGTCAATTCCTGCATAAAATTCAAGAATTGGTTTTCCAGGTTTTGAACCTCTCCAGCCTGCCTTAAAATGTACAAGGTCAAAACTTCCGGCATAGACACTGTTGGCATCATTTAAAGGAATTTTTGAGGTGTAATTGTGTTGAACGAATAAGAAAAAGTTTTTTTGAAACCTAAAATCCAAACCGCTGACTACCACACTTCTCGGAGTACCTGTTAAGCGGTTCCCGGAAAAGTTAGTGCGGCCATTTTGATAATTTCTGAAAAAATATCTGCTTAGAGTAAAGCTGTTTTGAATTTGTAGTCCGCTTAAAAGTCCTTTTGAACCTGGTTCGATAATCCAGTAGCTTGTCTGAGTTTCCAATCCGGTTTGTCTGGTTCCACCGGCATTTAAATAAAATTCCGTGTCATCTGCATTTACACGACGAACAATTGCATTCTGAAGACGGTATTGGAAAATAGAGGCATCCATCCAAAGACGATCATTGTTATTTCTTAACCGGAATCCAGCTTCATAGTTCCATCCGGTTTCAGATTCCAGTGTGTTATTGATCTTATTATCGGAAGCCCTGACTTCGGCAATTGTGGGAGGAGAATAACCTCTGCTAATGGAAGAGCGCAGTGCGAGAAGATCTGATATTTGGTACGAAAGAGCGAATCGGGGCATTAGCTCCGGATCAAAATTACGTTCAAATTTTGAGGTATTTGCACTGAAATCTTTCGAAAACTGATATTTGTAATAGTTTAAACTGGCCGCAACTTCAGCAGTAAGCTTTTCGCCAATATTTGCAGAAAACCGCGTAAAGTAGAAAAATTGACGTGAAAGGATATCATCCTGAGCCTGTAAAGTACCGCGAACTCCTCTGAGATTGTTGTAATTAGCAATATCAGCATTTGTGCTCTGCAATTCAAGTCCGGCATTCCATTTCCAGTCTACCGCATTTTTTTTATTCCCGGATAATTCCAAATAAGTTCTGATACCACCTGTATATTCATCACGAATCTCATAGTTGGTAATGAAAGGGTTCATGTAATCTGTTTTTGAACCATAAACAGCAAAAACATGTCTTAAGTTACCGGTAATCTTTGCATCATTAACAACACCTCCATATAAAGTTTCATTTTCAATTCGTGCTTGCTGTGCAACCGGACCAGCTACCGTGGGAGTGGATGGCCTGGCAGACTGTGGATTTGCAGTATATTGAGCCAAGGTCAAACCGCCCGGAGTATTATATTGAAGATCAGAGTAAAAGGCAATTACCCGAAGCTGGCTTTCTTTGGCATAATTCATACGATACATAAGCTGTGCATAATGACGGCTCATCGCACTATGTTCCCTGTAACCATCTGATTTCTGATAGGAATGATTAATATTGAGATATTGGTTTTTGAATTTTTTCTGTACTGCTAATTTTTCATGAAACAAGCCATAAGAACCGCTGCTTATACCTGCAGAAGCCCAAGTACTGTCCGCATTTTTGTCTATGGGGTTAATTAACACTACCCCGCCGGAGTTCGCCCCAAACAGACTGCCATCCGGACCCTTAAGAACTTCAATATTATTAATGCTGTTTACATCGATTAAGTTCAAGTAGGTATTTCCTCCTGCATCTGTTAATGGTAATTCATCCAGATATATTTTTACATTCCTTACTCCAAAAGGTGATCTGAGAGAGCTTCCGCGAATGGAAAGTCGATAACTTCCTGGAGATCTTTCCTCCATTCTGATTCCAGGTACAGCATTAAGTGCTGGTAACATGGTGATTCCGGGTTGATCTCTCAATTGCTTGTTACTGATTAAACTAACAGAAGAAGGAACTTTTAATATGGGCTGATCAGAGAGATATGCTCTGATTACAATTTCTTTAACTTTCTGAACCGAATCAACTTTGCCTTGGGCATAGCCTGTGCTTACTATTAATGTGAGTATCACACATAATTTGATTCTAATGCTATTAAAGTTTGTGCTCATTCCCATTTATTATTCTTATTTGTTTTTTTAGTTTTTTAGCCTCGGCTAATTTATTAAAACTTCCTTGCGCTTTTTTGCTCAAAACAATGAATATCTTTAATATGGATGTAAAATTTTTGAGTGAAATGATGCAAATTTCTTTTGAATTTCTGTTAAATGAAAAAACCATTCTGATTTTGAATGGTTTTAACAGTTAAAATATTATGCAGCGACGTTTATTTTCATTATTCGAAATATTCTTTCATTTTATCGAAAAAGCTCTTTTCATTTTTTCCTGGCTGGGGCTTAAAGTTCGGAGATTGTCTGAGTCGATCGAGAATTTCATACTCATCCTTTGATAATTCCTTTGGAGTCCAGATATTGACATAAATGAGTTGATCGCCTTTATGATAAGAATTTACTTCCGGTATACCTTTTCCTTTGAGACGGAGGATTTTTCCTCCCTGAGTACCTGAATCAATCTTAATTTTTGCTTTTCCATCAATGGTTGGTACCTCGACACTGGCGCCAATCGTAGCATCAATAAAACTGATGTGAAGATCACAAATAACATTATTGCCCTCACGTTTTAGTGAATCATGAGGTGTTTCCTCGATTAGAATAATGAGATCTCCCGGAATTCCTCCCCTTGGGGCCGCATTTCCTTTGCCACTCATTGACAACTGCATTCCTTCACTTACTCCTGCCGGAATATTGATGCTAATAGTTTCTTCACCCCTGATTAGTCCATCGCCATTGCAAACCGTACATTTTGAGGTGATTTGAGATCCTTCTCCATTACAGGTAGGGCAGGTGCTGGTTGTTTGCATCTGACCTAAAATAGTATTGGTTACCCTTCTTACCGCCCCGCTTCCGTTGCAAGTATTACAGGTATTGAATGAGGATTTATCTTTTGCACCACTACCGTCACATGTGTCACAAACAACTTGTTTGTTTACTTTTACTTTTTTCTCAACGCCTTTAGCAATCTCTTCAAGACTTAATTTAACCTTAATTCTAAGGTTACTACCTCTGGAAGCACGACGCCCACCTCTGGTCTGTTGCTGGCCGCCAAAAAAACTATCAAACGGACTACCACCAGTACCACCGCCAAAGATGTCTCCAAACTGACTGAAGATATCTTCCATGTTCATATGGCCACCGCCGTATCCGCC